>JAYSYV010000696.1:0-14735 GCA_043727245.1 Chloroflexota bacterium
GATCAATTCCCAGCTTTTCAATGTAATAACCGCATTCGTAACCAAAGTATCCGGCCACATAATAGCCCTGTCCTACGTAATCTTCTATCGAGTCTAACAAACCCTGGACTTCTTTGACTTTATAAATTTGCAGGATTAATACCGGGTCGAGAAAAAGATAAGACATGTGGTTAGAAGTATTTCCCAGAGAGGTTTCTAACAATACGCAATTTTCGCTTGTTGCCAGCAGGTCATAATATTTGGCCGGGATGTCTATAAACATTATCAATGTTCCTTTGGGAAAGGGTTTTTGTCACATGTACAATAAATCTTTTATAATATGTATATAGTTTTGAAGGAGTGACAAATGCCGGATGCCTGAGCGCCTATCGCCAGGAAGGGCGGTTCAATTCGATAAGCCAGGAATTTTCTTTATTTTTCAGTTTAAAGGTCAAGGTCAGAGTATGCCGCTTTATGATTATATCATTGTAGGCAGTGGTATGGCAGGATTGAGTGTAGCTCTGGCGGCGGCCAAAGGCAACCGGCGCAGCTTAATTATTACCAGGGGCATACTGGAAGTTGGAATAGTTACCAAACTGGCTTTGCCTGTATAATGCCATCAGCCGCCAGAAAACAATTGAGTTTTGCTTTATCCGGTCCGGGTTCAGGTACGTATCTAGAAGTAGCTATTACAAATATAATGTTTAGCGGTGGGTAGCCCATTTGCGTCAACTGGATTTTGAAAATTATGCCATCCCGAAAAAAAACTTCTAAGACCAACTCTATAAAGAATAGTAAGCCCGAAAAACCGGAATTATTTTTATTGAGCCTGCCCTTACTATGCCTGGGCCTGGTTTTATTGGCGGCGGTCCTGACCAACAATGCGGCTTCCAGCAAAGCGCCGGTGGCCCAGGCTCCCACCGCCAGCCCGGCAAGCGCCGCCAGGGTGACTCCGGTTATCCACACTCCTGGCACTATTCCAGGCCCAACAGCTACCTCAATTGCTATAACTACCGGCAGCGCCGACCCGATTACGGCAAATGTGGTTACAATCGTCCCGACCGCTTCACCTACCACTAATCCCCCAACCCCAGCCCAGACGATTAAACCCGGCTCACCTGATGGAACTGGTATCCGCTTGAGCAAAACTGAGAGCGGTTTGAAATTTGATATGCTGGTAAGTCCGGGCCATATCGGCGATAATAGTTATGATCTGGTCCTTTCCGAAAACGGAAACCTGGCCGTTGGTGATGCCAGTCTGGTAAGATTATCGGTAACATCGCTGGATATGAATATGGGAATTGCCCAGCTCGATTTGAAACCAACCGGAGCGGACCAACCGGGCATTTACAGCGGCCTGGACGATAAGCTGCAAATGTTAAGCATGTTCGGTAAGTATAAAGTCGAGGTGCTGGTCCAGCGGCCCGGCCAGAGTGACGTTACTACTTTCTTTGAAGTCAGCGTTACCACCAGTTGACCGGGCTTAACTTTAAGTGGCCTGACCGGTGAAACCAGAAAGAACCTTTATATGCCGATTATTCGGGTGGAAATGCTAGAAGGACGCTCGCCTGAGACAAAAGAACGGTTGATCGCGTCACTAACTTCCACCGTGGTTGAAACGCTGGGAGTAGCGCCGGAGCAGGTTCGCGTATTGCTTTTCGAGTTACCAAAAACCGACTGGGGCATTGCCGGTCAGTCGGTGGCGCGGCGCGATGCAGAAAAAAACCTTTAAATAGCGGAGCTTTTCTAGCCGGAGCAGCTAATACGCCATTTCTTCGGCTTTATACCGGCCCTGAGACTGTGCTAAACCGGGGCGATATTATCTATCTAATCGGCTCCCCTTTTGAAATGCTTAAAGTTTACTGGCTTAACCAGTCCGGTTAGCCTCAAAAGGGCGGTGCAGCCAATCCCGAAACAAAACCTGGCCGGTTTGCGTAAAGAAAGCAACCAATCAAGTTCAGAAAAAAAGCTTGACCGGGTTGGGTGGATTTATTAATTGGACTAATCGAAGGCAAAATAAGGTAGAGAATTGAGAAGTAAAATGCGAAACTATGGTCGTGGCGGTTCGGGCATGACATCCCTGGTCCTCAAAGGAGTTGTACTGTTAGTAGCCCTTTTTATCCTGGCAGCGGTTGCCAAAACCGTCATTGCCGTGGCGGTTTCGGTTATGACGCTGGTTGCCATCGGCATCGGCATCTGGCTTTTACTGAAGTTTTTAGGCACTAACCGCACTCGCTATTAACATACCCCCGTTTAGAGATTCCCTTTGCCGGTCTGGCCGGGACCGGCAAACGAAAATACACTCCCGGTATCCAGCGCACTAAAAGCGTATTGATATGCTATATCTACCACTAGAAGTTGACCGGGTTGGCCGGATGTAAAAGCCAGTCCAACCAGCCTGGTTTCAGAAGCCCAATCAAGAATTAAAGCTTCATACTTAACGGGGCCAGTTTTAAGCTCTGTTACCTGTCCTTTGTCGGCCAGCAGCGAGGTGGTTTGTCCAGCCTGGACCACCGCCAGCTTGCCGCCTGGAGCAAGTTTCGCGTCTACCGGACTATTCGAGCTATTTTCAATTTTTAAGCCTTTAGCAGCGGCAAGAGTGCCGCCCGTATTTATTTGAGCTAAAATTACCTGTCCCTGGTTACTCCGGTACAACACATTGTTGCCTTCACAACCGTATAACTCGATAGCGTTCGCATCAAGAAGCGTGGAACCACTAGCCGGGCTTACAGTGCTTATCGAATAAGCCCCCGGTTGCGGCCTACCGTTGGAGCTTTGTTTTATGTAAACATACCGCTGGGCCTGAGTGCAAAATACTGCGTCCGAGGCGGCATTGGACACTAAAGCGGTCGGGAAATCCTTCCCCTGGCTGAGGTCGTGCAGGAAAATAGGACTTTGAATCTGGTTGAAAGCCTGGAAACCGATAGTCACCGGCCCTACCCAGTGCAAGTTAAAGGCTGGACTGGCATAAAAAGAAGTGTCCCCTATTCTCCCCAGGTCGGGGCCGGTCAGGAAGGCCAGCCGTGAGCCGTCTTTATAGACCGACCACAGAGCGGTTTGAAAACCGGCCCCGGTCCCGAATCCGGCGGTCCGCAGGAAGGCAATGCGGTTATTATCGCTACTCCAGAGTGGCCTGGTGATGTAATCTTTGGCGTTGGCAGCCAGACGGCGCGGTTGCGGATTTTTCGGGTCAAGGTTTGCCAGCCAGAGTTCGGTTGGCTTTTCCCCGCCAAACATCCCGTCGAAAGTTGGCCCGGTCAGGTTAGCTTTGATATAAGCAACCTGACTCTTATCCGGCGAAATCGCCAGGTCGCCCATCACCCGCGAATCCAGCCCATACAGCCCTGCCGGGCGTTCGTTTTGCTGGGCAGCGGGAAGCGTTTCAAACAGCCTGGTATCAAGCAAGCTTACCTGCAACTGACCACCGGTCAGGCTCACCAGCTTTAGCTCAACGAATCTATTTGGCCCGCTGCTGTTTTGCTGCAAAAAGACCGCCTGGCCCTCTCCGGTCTGGGTATAGCTGTAAACGCCCTGGGCGATTTGGCGCGGCGCTTTCTCACCCGGTACAGCCGCCCATAAACCACGGTCTTTAAGGTAAAAAATAGGGCTGGTGTCGCTGCCGTGGGAGGCCGGGCCGCTATTAACCGGGGTTGTCGGGGGATCCTGGGAAACCGGAACTGGGCTATTTTGAATAATTCCCGGCGTAGCGGAGGGGTTTACAGGTTCCGAAGAAGGCGCGGTAACTATAGGCGCAGATGTAGCAGCCGGGTTGGTTGAAACCGGCGGGCTATTCAAGGGCGTAACCGTACCCGGTGGAATAACTATGACCGGTTGGGCCTGGGTAGGTGTGGGAGCCGGAGGGTCAGGCTTGACCGTAGGCGCGACCGTAGCGGTAGGCTGAGGCTGAGTAGGCAATACAGTGTTATCGCCACAGGCCACCAGTAGCAGCCCGGTCGTAAGCATGAAACACACCAGCCCGACCAGTTTATTTTTAACTATAAATATTAGAAATAATTTTCCAGCCATACCACTATTCAACCTTTCGACTTACTTACATTTTGTTACAACTCATAAAGTTTAATGAGGGAATAACAAATCAGTTACGCGCAGGCTGAAATTCAAATAGTGTGGAGAAATCTTCTACTGGCCGAGGTAGCGCAGGGCGGCTAAAACCTGTTCTTCCAGGCTTAGAGTCTGGTCCTGGGGTAGAGCGGCCAGGGCGGTCTGGATTTCCGCCGTGGTATAACCCAGGCCGCTAAGGGCTTCGGTGATACGCAGCCGTTCCAGGCTTTTTTCAGGGGAGTAATTGGCCTGTTTGCCACCGGCAGAGCGCGTGGCCGGAGTGGTTTCGACCAATTTGCCCTTTAGTTCGAGAATAATCCGGCTGGCCGTCTTAGCGCCGATGCCGGGTACTTTCTTCAAGAAATCGGCATCGCTCTGGGCAATCGCCATTTGAACCGCCTCGGTGCTGGCATTGCTTAAAACATTCAGAGCCGCCCTGGGACCAACTCCGGCCACGCTAAGGAGTAAATCAAACAGGGCGAGCTGTTCGGGATTTTTAAAGCCGTAAAGCGTAAGCTGGTCCTCACGCACATACAAATGGGTGTAAAGCTTGATTTCGCCACCAATAGGGCCGAGGTCATTCAGAATAGCCGCCGGCACAAAAAGGCGCAGGCTCACCCCGCTAATGTCTATCAAAAGGCTGTCCGGTCCCATCCACTCCAGTTTGCCGCGCACCGCTGCTATCATATTGTCGCTTCCGGTCCAATCAAATTAAAAAGTCGGGCCGCATTCAGGCCCATTATCAGTTCCAATTCCTCCCCCGATAACCCGGCCTCGCTGGAAATCCTTTTGACCAGCCGGTCCTGTTTGAGTAAAGGATGGTCGCTGGCAAATAGAATTTTGGAGGCTCCACAGGCCGTGATAGCGCTGCGAAAAATCCTGAAATCGTACAGGTAAGTCGTGGCTGCCGTATCATAGTAAAGATTGCCCAGGGCCAGTCGTACTTCCGGCATAAGCTCGTAAAAAGGCAGACCTCCGCCCCAGTGGGCCGCGATAATCTTCAAGTCCGGGAAATTATAAGCTAAATCCAAAATCTTGGGCGGCCAGGTCCGTCCTTTGCCTGGATAAAGATGCCCCACCGGTTCGCTGGTATGAATAAGCATAGGCAGGCCGAAACTTTGTAAAGCGGTTGCCAGTGGTTCAAGGCTAATTTTATCGGTCGGGTCGAATTTCTGTCCGTCGGGCAAGAGTTCGCCCACGCCGCGCAGACCGGCTTGCACACAGCGTTCCAGTTCGTAGACCGCCGCTTGCCCGTCTTCAGGCTGGACCGCCGCCAGGCCGATAAAGCGGCCCGAAAAGCGCCGGACGGTATCAATTAAATAATCGTTGGAGGCCGCACACAGGGCCGGGTCGGCAAAGGCAAAGCCCGTAATAACTGAACGCTCGACTCCGGCGACAGCCATGCTAGCAAGCAGACTTTCGGCTGAAGCAAACCGGGCTTTGGGGTCGCGGTAACACTCGTCAAACCAGCCATCCCGTTCCCGGTAGGAAGCTTTAGCCGAAGCGACCTCCGGGGACATTATGTGAGTATGGGCATCAATTATCATGCGGAATAAAGTCGAGGACACTGATTAGCTTTTGGATTGAATTGCCCCGGCCAGTATTTCTAGGCTTTGCAGGAGGTTAACTAATTCTTGCGGCGGCAGGTCGTCCAGGATATTGGTAATATTATCTTCGGCCCTGGCATTGTACTTTTGAAGAATAAAACGGCCTTCGTCAGTAATACGGGCATAGACCAGCCGGTGGTCGTCCAGGCAGTCTACCCGCTCAACTAATTTAGGCCGCTGGCTTTCCCTGACCGGTCCGGCAGTTTTCCGGCGGCCTTCCAACCCGTCAATTATGCGCGACATGGTTGGCCGGCTGACTTTAAGCATTTCGGCCAGCTCGCTTATCAGGCGTTTCTGGCCCTGCAAAGCTTTGAGAACGCCGTATTGTTGGACGGTAATCCCGGAGCCGTCGCTCTCCCGGTCCTGGTCGCGGTTAATAATCTGGCGCACCTGGGGCAATATGACCAGGAGAGCCTGAGTGCAGCGGTGTTCCAGGTCAGTCCGGTCCAGCTCAATTATTTCATTTGTGGTTTCTCCGGCTTTATGTCGGTTCTTAACCGTCGCAGAAGAAGTTTTCGTACTCAACATAAGGTTCCCATTTTTTTTGGTCTTGAGCAAACAGGTTTAATAGGCCAAATGTAGATCGGATTGGCTAAAACCGGAGCCACAACGATTGAGATTTGTTTCAATATAGTCTTTTGGCAAAAGCCTTGTCAATCCACATCGCACCCACTCTGGCTTAACTCGTCTGAGGATAGCTGCCCGATAGGCGGGTGGTTGTAGTATAATATATAACTGCCCGGTAAAGTTGACTGCTTGCCCGCAAAGTTAAACAGGTAACATTGAACGTAAAAGGTGTTATCAGGTACGAAGTGAGCGCTAAACCCGGCAATATAGACTGATTTTTAACCTGTGTAACTGTTTAACGTTGCCTGTTTAATGAAAAGCGAGTGTGTCAAGGTAAAGTCCTATAAAAGAATGAACGAAGGAGGCATGAGGTAAGTATGGCCCAAAAAGTAGAAGTAACCGCCGAAGGCAAGGTTGCCCTGGAAGCCGAATTAAAACGCCTGATCGAGGTGGATGAGCCGGAGACAGTATCCCAGATGTCGGAGGCCGCCGCGCAGGGTGACTTAAGGGAGAATTTCGCCTACCACGATGCCCGCCGCGAGCTAGGGATGCTTCGAGGCCGCATCAGCGAATTAAAACAGACCCTTGCCAATGCTACGGTAGTTACCACTAAAGGCGGCGACCGGGCCAGGTTAGGCTCGATTGTGGTCGTTAAAGAAGAAGGTTTTGACGAAGAAGAAGAATATTTATTGGTCAGCGAGGCCGAAACCGGTAAAGGCCGTAAAACCGGCCAGACCTTACTTTCGATAGCTGCCCCAATGGGCCAGGCTCTCAATGGTAAAAAGGCCGGGGATGCTATTCAGGTATCTACTCCTGGCGGTATTAAACTAAAATTTGTAGTGGTCAGGGTCGAATAATTTCGAGTGTGCGGCCACAATCCGGTCAGACCAGGCTTGATTTTGGGGAACCCTGGCATAATTTGTAAAATATTGCAAGACCCCGGCCACCAGGACTGACCGGGGTTTTTAATTAACCGGCCTGAGAGATTGATTAGGATTAGCTTTATTTTCAATCCAAGGCGGGGTTTTAGACGTTTCATCTTGGGTATATTGCTTGCGTCAAATGCTAAAAAAGTATATTCTAGTTGGCGTATGACAGGGCGAGGGGCTTTTTTGCCCGGTTGATTTTATTTTGGTATTTTTAATTTTAGCATCATTGCCACTGAAAATGGTCGAAAATGGATTTTAGTTTATTTGGAATAGGCTTCCCTCAAATAATGCTCATATTTGTGATAGCCTTGATAGTTTTTGGGCCTGATCGTCTGCCCGGTATGGCCCGCCAGGCTGGTCGCTATATCAATCAGTTACGCCGTTTGACCCAGGATGCCCGCAGCGAAATTCAGAATCTTACCAAAGACCTGGACATCCGGGACGACCTGAACTCGGTTAAAAACGACCTGCTCAATATCAAAAACGATTTAACCGCGACTGCCGGTGGTCTTAGCAAGGATTTCGAGAATATCCGCAAAGACATTACTTTGCGAGACGATGCCGGTAACACTATGGGCGCTCAACGTGAGCAATACACTTACCAGGTGTCGGATGCTACGGCAGCCAATGGCAGCGAAGGGGTGCGTATTGAAGAAACTATCACCCGTGAAACTATAATCCAGGATGCCATCGGAAATACCCCGGCCACGGCTACCGAAGTGCTTAGTTCGACCAATTCCAACGATGAAAGCCCGGTTATTAATAGCACCGCCGCGCTGTCTGAAATAGCAGAACCCCATTTAAGAGTAATCAATCCGGCCCGCCCGATGGATGCGTATAATTCTCAGGCGGAACCGGGCGAATTATTTGCCACAGAGTCTGTAGAGGTTAGCACTGAGCCGGTCAAACCCACCGTAAACAATCCGTTTGCAGTTCCCTATCCCGAAGCTGAAAACCTCACGGTAGCCTCGAATGGAGTTGAGGCTGGCGAAACGTCTGTTGCCGAAAACACCGAAGCGGCCCCAACCTTTTCTTTCTACGGCACTCCGGCGGC
Organism: Chloroflexota bacterium; assembly: GCA_043727245.1. Taxonomy (GTDB): domain Bacteria; phylum Chloroflexota; class Chloroflexia; order Chloroheliales; family Chloroheliaceae; genus 54-19. The sequence continues at coordinate 8,199 of JAYSYV010000696.1, forward strand.
GGATTTTGCTACGGTTACTCCCTCAGAACGAGAGAACCGGGAATGGGAAGATAGCCTGGAGAAAACCAGGCAAGAATTTAACGAGCGAATTGATAAGCTGGAAAACCAGTTTATAGAACGACTGGACCGGGTTGAAAAGCTGCTGGCTAGCCAGTTTGTGCGTGTCCATCAGGAACAAGGAGGCTAAGATTTTATGGCAAGTACAGACCGCAAATCCGGGGGAATAAAAGCGATCATACTCCGCCGTTCCGGGACGGGCAACCCCAAAAAGCAAAAGCAGCCCAAACCGGTTGCCTCGCAAATGACCTTCTTTGAACACCTCGGCGAGTTACGCAATCGTCTGATGTGGTCATCGCTGGCGGTTGCAATCTGCACAGGCATTGCCTGGTACTTCAGTCGAGATATTCTCCAGGCGTTTCTGGACCTTGCCAATCCGGCCATAGCGGCAGTCGTGGCTAAAGGATTTGTAGCACCGGAGTTCGTTACTACCGACATAGTGGGGAGCTTTCAGGTCTATTTTGATCTGGCTCTGCAAACCGGTTTGTTGCTTGCCAGCCCAATCCTGGTCTATCACATCCTGGCTTTTATGGCCCCGGCCCTTGAACCGGAAACCCAACCCGGTGAAACCGGTTATGCCGAAGAAGTAAAAATGCTCCGCTCCATCCGGCGGAGCCTGGTCCTTTTCGTCCCGTTTGTAGCTGTTTTTTTCCTGGTTGGCATCGCTTTCGCTTATTACATGGTGTTGCCAAGCGCGGTCAAGTTTTTATTGGGGTTCGGTGAAGGTCAGTTTAGAGCTCTTCCCAACGTCAAATCATATGTTGGCACAATGGCTAAAGTAATGTTCTGGTCGGGCCTGGTCTTTGAAGTGCCTATATTTATGTTCTTGCTGGCAAAAATGAAGATTGTTACCTGGCGCAAGTTGGCCCGCTTCTGGAAATGGGCGCTGGTGCTATCGCTGGTAGCGGCTGCTTTTATCACACCTAGCCCGGAAATATTCAGCCAGGCGATTATAGCTATTCCGGTTTACGGCCTGTTCTGGCTGGGAGTACTATTCGCCCGTTTCGCCTAAACAATCGTTATACACCTGAGAAGAAAAGTGGAAATTGACGCAAGAATTTGATACGGAATTAGTGGAGGAGGCGCGACAGGCCCGGCAGCGGGCTTATGCGCCTTATTCAAAGTTTAAAGTTGGGGCAGCCCTGCGAACTAAAAGCGGTAAGGTCTTTCGGGGCGGCAACGTTGAAAACATCTCAATTGGCCTGACCATCTGCGCCGAACGCAGCGCCGCTGTTACCGCCATAGCCGCCGGTGAGTTGGAGTGGGAAGAAATCGCGGTCGTGGCTGACACAACCAGGCCAACCAGCCCCTGTGGAGCTTGCCGCCAGTTCCTGACCGAGTTTAACCCTGACCTGAAAGTGGTAGTCGCCAACCAGAACGAAGTATTTTACACCACAACCATAGCCGAACTATTGCCCAAAGCCTTCGATAACGAAACCTTCAAATCCCAGGCCGTAGATTAAACCCTAAATTTCCAACTTACTCTTTAGCAACTTGATTACTTCGGCGGATAGCTGCTTGAAGTAGGGGTCAAAATCGTTTATTCCTACGCCGATGCTGGGCTGGTTGACCCAGTTCGATTTAAGCCGGTAAGCCTCCGCCGGCGGTATACCCAGCCATTCGCTCAGTTCGTCGCCCCAGTTTACCGGGAAGTGCAACCGGACCCCTTCGGGCCGGATATCCGACTTCACCAAAGCTTTATTGGGAGCCTGGACCGCTGCCACCTTCCCCAGGTAGACACCCGGCGTGACGGTTGGTTCGTAAGTAAGGACCAGTTTTTGGTCAGTATCTGGAATGGCCTGCTTCAACTCATTCTCAAACCAGTGGTAAAGTTCTTCCCCATCCATTGCTTTTCTTTCCTTCTCGCCTGATGATAAGTTTTCGCTTGCTTTTGAACCTGTTAAATCTATTAACCCTGGGCCTTTTGGGTATTCGTATCGGCAACCGGCTCGAAATCCAGGCCGTAGGGGTCGAGGTCCAGAAAGGCTCCAGCCGAATAAGTTTTCGCGCTGGAAGATTTTTGGTCGAAACTGGCGCTGATAAAATCAAAAGGGTCTGCGCCGGATGCCTGGGTTGAGATAGGAATAGCCTTTAACGCCTGGGCGGCAGGGAGCCAGGCCGGGGAAATGGCCGACTGACCGGGACCAAAATTTGAGCTAAAACCCTGGCCCACCGGCGGTGGTACTATCAGAGGGTAGGCTGCATTAATAGGCGGCTGAATACTGCTGATTGGCGAAATAGCCGGTGGAAGCGAGGCCGGGTAAAAGCCCGGTGTTATTTTAGAAAAAATATCTATTTCCCCTGGCCTGGGTTTAAAGCGATAAAGGACAGCCTCTCGGTGGCGATTTCTAACCACTATCAGCGAAAGCCCCACCAGTGTAAATACGGCTACCAGGGCTATACCAAGCAGCATCCAGAGCAGCCCATCATCGGAAGCGGTCGGGTGTGGCGCTTGTTGAGCGGGAGTTTGAGTCAAGCCGGTTTTTATAGCGAAGTCCTGGGCGGTAGGCTGGCTGGAAACGGGTCCGGCCTTGCGGACCGCCGGTAGGGCTAGCTGAACGCCACCCAGGACGTTATTTTTCCAGAGTTCTTCTATTTGGGCCAGGTCAACCCCCAACACCGTATTAAAAGCCTTGTCTACATTCTGGCGGCGCAACTGGTCCAGGAGATTACTCCAGACCTCGTTGCCATAGCTATTTATCAGAAACGTGACTACACTGCGGCCTTCGGCATAGGCCAACCGGGCCATAGTTTCATCGGCGGGCCAGCGATTGTTCAGAACGCTTAACGGAATAAGCGTACCGGTCCGGTAAGCTTGCTGCAACATCTGGTCGTATTCTTTGATACTGATAATATTCTGGTTGTAGACCGCGAAACCTTCGTCCAGCCAGCGAGGAGCCGGAGTCTGCAAAAACTGGTAAACCGCCGCGTGCGACAGTTCGTGCGGAATCCCTTCGCCAATGAAGATGCTGGAATTCATGTCCTGGGGCGCGATAGCCACGATTTCAACTCCACCATACCGGCTAAAGCCGCCACTCCACTCCGGCACATCCGAGAAAGTGGAATGATAGGCTGCGCTGCTACCATAGATAGTTATGTAAATCTGGTTCTGGGGGTCCATATTGAAGCGCCGTTTGTAGGTCGCCAGCGTATCGGCAGCCAGTTGATACATCAGGTTGCCATAGTTATTATCGCCATTGTACCAGCGGACCGTTACCTGTGGGCCTTCCCGTTGATACCAGGTTCGGTGGGTATCCTCATAAATAACGGTCTGAGAATTAGTTTGAAGCTGGACTTTACCGTCACTGAGAATCCAGGAATAAGTCAGAGGCATCCCAGTCGCCAGGGATTGAGCATCATCATAGACCATGTAACTGGCAATTCCACTGACAAAATTGGCCGTGTAGGTTTCTTCCCGGCCTTTTTTACCATATTGTACTTTAAGCTGGGCAGGATTTAACTCGCCGCCACTAATACCAGCCGAAATTGTGAATTGTACGCCCTCGCGATAGCGCACCTGGGCCTGATTTTTCTGGACCATAATCAGGCCGGTTTGGGCCTGGGTAACATCGGTTAAAAATAAAACCAGCCCAACCAGAGCTCCCAGCCCCAACAGGCATACCAAAAAGGTGCGTAAAAAGCTGGCGCGGAGTCTCGGTTGGAAAAGGGTCATTTTAACCTCAACGAAAAGGCGGTGAGTGCTAAAGCTGGGCTTGAAGAGTTTTAAAACCCGACAAACGGGGTAATTTCAAATCAAAAATCCCAGTATAAAAGGTACTGGGAAATTATCACACGCTCAATTAGCCTTGTCAATAGCAAAATATATCTATTGAGAACTTCTCTACGTTGGCACTTTATGCCTTAATAAATCATTCCAATAATTGTCTAATCCAACAAATATGCAACCTTCCCAGGCTAATTCATCAGGTGGTTAAATTCAATTATAAAATTTTAAAGCTGCCTCCAGAACCTTTTGAAATCGCCCATGTACTACGACTCAGGGCCATACAGGCGGATTTCAAAAAGCCGGGCGGCTGTGTCTCCATTAGTAGCCGTAGCGACTAAGCGTACTTCATCGGTCGCAATAGGTTCAATTTTATGGACAATTTTACGCTGGTAATTACCGGTAACAACGGCTACTGGCATCCAGTTGCCATCTACACAAATTTCCAGGCTGTAATCCCGGATAGTTTCGGGCTGGGGGCCGCGCACAATCTTAGAATTTTGCCTGTTACTCTGGGTCATGGTCAGTTCCCGCTTAAAGCCTGTGTCGAAGGTCAGATGAATTTCACTTACCAGGCTTTTGCTGGGCAGAGTTAGTTGTAAAAACTGCGGCAAAGCCTGGGCCGGGTCGGAAGCCCACTGGTTGGTGCTTATTTTGGCTAAATTAGCCTCATCAAACAGCTTCTGATCGCGAAAGTCGTCGGAACGATTGCCAATACTAAGGGCCGGGCTGATTTGACGAGTAATTCCGTTCAGGACCAGTTCCGGTCCAGAGCCAGGCTGAAAACTGGTAGCAGTCACGCTGGCCCCATTAGCCAGGTTAGCGGTATCGTTAGCCTGCAAGTCGAGCAGGTAAGCATCGTCTTTCAGCAGCATTTGTTGCAGTTCGCCAATGCGTTCGGCGACCACCTGGCGAGGAGCCAGGCCGGTCTGCATGCATAAGGCCGCCGCCGTACCAATGGCCTGACCGATTACCGAGCAGGTCGCCATGACCCGTGTCGAAGCGAAAGCGACGTGGCTGGCGCTAATTAGCCGCCCGCCTATCAGCAGATTTTCGATGTTGCGCGAGTAAAGCGACCGCAGCGGAATACTATAAAGCGGCACGACAATCTGGTCGGCTGGGGGTTTATCGGCCTGTTTGATGCCTGAAGGAGGATGCCGGTCAATCGGCCAGCCGCCATAGGCCACCCGGTCAGGAAAGAGAGTACTCTGTTCGAGGTCTTGCTGGCGTAAAACAGGTATCGAAGGAATTACAGGGCAGTATCTCATATTTGGCTCCCATCTGCTTCAGCAACCTGACAATACCCAGTAAAGGGTTCGTAACGCAACGGTAAAAATTGGTTTAATGACACTACCCGTTAATTTATATACTCTGGGGAAAAGGGCTGAGAATACCATCCGTATGCTTAAATTAAATTTAGCCCGCCCGGTATCAGCGATTTTGCCGGTCGTATTTTGCCAGGTCAGCCAGACCGTGCCGTATTCCGGCGTGTAGCAAATCGCGTTATCCAACCAATTTTCAGACAGGCGAGTTAAGCGTGAGGCATCGCCCAGGGTGATTTGATAAAAATTACCTTAGCGGGCAAACCTTTGCGCCGAGCGGAACCTGGCCCTGGCCGCTTCTTCTGCGCGGTCTTTGGGTGGCGCGTTTGTCTCAAGCGAACTGAGCAGGTTTTTGGAAATGGCGGCTATCTGGTCAACCGCCGCCTGGAAGGCCGCTTCGTTGCCTTTCGAGGGACGGGCAAAACCGCTAATTTTCCGTACGAATTGCAATGAAGCCGCCTGAATCTCGTCCTCGGTGACAGGCGGCTCAAAGTTATAAAGCGTCCTTATATTTCTACACATAAGCATTACCTCAATTAGTTGGTTGGGGAGTTTTCGTTTGGCGCATAAGCATAACGCAGGGCCACGACACCGCCTTCAAACTTCTTTGATTCTATAAGTTTCAAATCAAGCTTACTATCTAAGCCCTTATATAAAGGTATACCGCTCCCTAAAACGACCGGGTTTATATTGATCCAATATTCATCAATCAAGCCCAATTTCATAAAAGTTTGTGCCAGGCCAGGACTGCCAATTAAAACAAAATCCTGGCCGGGCTGTTGCTTTATTCTGGTTATTTCGGCGGCAAGGTTGTCTTTAATCAGAAAGGTGTTCTGCCATCCCACCTTTTCCAGGGTCGTTGAAACCACAATTTTGGTGGCCTTATCCAGCCAGAGAGCATAATCAACTTCGGGTTTAGTACTTTTCTCATTTTAACACTCCTTGTAGGGCTGCTTGCCGCCCGATACTGTATTGGTGAAAGGTGTCTCACTTATGATAGCACGATCTTTTTTCCGGTCCAAAAGTGCCATAAATTAACATAGTACTTCACCAGTTATGGCGGTAAATTCTTCGTAAGAATTTCTGATATAATTAAACAAATTTCAAGCGCTATACTTCAAAAGAATGCCGCAATCGCGGCAACATAGCTAAAATGGATTTAGCTGTCCGGTGGCACTCCTGCCCGTGTGGGTGTGAGATGCACCGTGACGTAGCTGCCGCTAAAGTAATATTGAGTAGAGGCTTAGCTACTCTCGGTAATCAATTTGTAGATGCCCCCGGCTTTAGCCGTGGGTTTAATCACCAGCTACGGCCTTGATTCGGCAGATGCTGCCGGAATTTCGGGCGAATTGAGCGAGTAGTTAAATCTAAACCTTGAAGAAAATTTGTTGTGGGAACACCCTACCCCGGAACAATTAGTCAACTATCTGGTAG
>JAYSYV010000697.1:0-1509 GCA_043727245.1 Chloroflexota bacterium
CGACTAAAGACCTGCCGACCGCCACTAAAATTCCGCCGACTACCAGGGTTGTGCCGACTCCCGGCAAGGCCGATTCAAAGGGGGATGGTGTGGCCGTATCTATCCTGGCCGTAAATGGCAATCTACCGGGCAAGAACGCCAGCGTAATTATCCAAACCTCGCCCGGCGTTAATTGTACTATCGCCTACGTCACACCTTCCAGGCAGGCTAGCACCGCTAAAGGGTTGGAGGCGAAAACCTCGGACCAGGATGGACGCATAACCTGGACCTGGACGATAAGCCCTAACACCGCGCCCGGTAAGGGAAACATTAGCGTGACTTGCGGCGACTCCTCCGAAACCAAACCGATAACCATCGGCTAAAGACCGCGCGGCGGCATTTCAGCACACAACTAATTTAACGTGCAGAAAGAGGTATTCTAATAGCGTGGCCCTATTTTTACCGCAAAACGAAGATGTCCCGGTCAAGCTATTCGAGCGGCACGTCCTGACCTACACGCCTTCAAATTCAGCCGGTTTCCAGGTCGAGATAGGTAATATCGGTCTGCAATACCACCAGTGGTCATATGGAGACGAATAAACCTTTTTATATTTCGCTATAAAGATTAGTATTTGAGAAATAAAAAAAGCCTGTCCATTAATTTGTAGAGACAGGCTTTTTTAGTAAGAAAAACGCACCTGGTCAAAGTAGTTATCAATTTTCTCGAAAAATGGGTGGAGTTGAGCTTAGAACAGAATCCTGGCGTAATTTGCGGACGGGTGAGAAATAAAGGGCCAGGAAAGACAGGCTCATTCCGGCGGCCCCGATGACTAAAGTCGGGCGCAGTCCGGCGCTGCCGCCCAGCCAGCCCCCAACTAAAGAACCTACCGGCACAACCCCTCCCGCCAAAAAGCGCATACTGGCGTTAACCCGGCCCTGCAATTTGGGAGCGGTTATGGCCTGGCGGACGCTGATCTGGTTAATCCGGTAGACCGGGTTGAACAGGCCGAATAGCAGCCGGTTGGCTACCAGCAAAGGCAACACCAGAGTTAAAGGTGAGGTTGCCACCGGGATTAACCACCAGGACAGTCCGCCAAGCAACCCGGCTATAATTAAGCCGGGACCAAGCCCCAGCCAGCCGGTAAATTTTGCCGCCAAAACCGCCCCCAGCACTCCGCCAAACCCACTGGCGGTAAAAATAAAACCCACGATGGCCGGTTCGATATGTAATTCCAGGAGTAAGTACAGCGTGTAAACTGTCCCAATGACCGCACCGAAAAAGTTAGTGCAAGCGTTGCATAGGGCAAAGGCCCGCAGTAATGGGTGGCGAACCAGTTCCTTCAAACCCTGGCCTATGGCGGCCCAGATATTTGGCCGGGTTTCTTCAGGCGGGACTGGTGGTGGGCCTGGTTGGCCGATTAGTTGCAAGCCAAGAGCGGAAACCAGGAACGAGAAGGCATCCAGGACGATTGCCAGGGGTGCGCTGAAAAGCTGAACCAGGACACCGCCCAGGGCCGGGCCGCTGATTTC
>JAYSYV010000698.1:0-1508 GCA_043727245.1 Chloroflexota bacterium
AGTTTGGGCTTGCTGGATAGCCTGGTTGAAACCGAAGCTGGGGCGGTATTCAAACCCATAACACTTAAACTCCTTGCTCAAGGCCAATCCTGGCCGGAAGGGCTAATGAAGGCCACCGGAGCGGCCTTCATTAGCACATAGAGAGAAGAGACTGAAAAGAGAGTGATTACTTACCGGCCAACAGCGTGTCTACTTTAGGGGCCGCTGTGTCCAGCAAGGTTTTAACATTTTTGTCACCCCGGAAAGCCGCCTCGAAAGTATCGTTCAAGATAGTTTCGATTTTGGTCCAGGCCGGGTGAGGCAAACGAGCTTTTGTAGTCTGAAGTTGCTTTAAGAAGGTCGCGTAATAGGGCAGGCTTGCCAGTTCAGGCGCGGTAGCCACGCTCTTGATGGCCGGAAGCTGGCCGATTTTACCCATTGCCAGTTGAGCTTCGCTGCTCAACAGGTAGCGGCTGAAGGCCCAGGCGGCTTCTTTGTTCTTCGATTTCTCGAACATTACGAGGTCTTCACCTCCAACTATCCCGATGCTGCCGCCTTTACCGGCTGGCATTGGCGCATAACTTAACTGGAAGTTAGGGAATTGACTGGCCGCGATACTGTTCATCCAGGGGCCGTCATCAATGATAGCATACTGGCCGGTAGCCAGACCTTCCATTGTGCTGATGCCGCCGCCGAAGATCGCGTCAGGCATAACGCCCGCTTTTTTCAGGTCAACCAGATATTGCAAAGCCGAAACGCTATCAGCGTTGTTGAGAAAGCCGCTGGCTTTGGTAATGCTATCGTCAGTAACATTACCTCCCAGGCTCCAGAAGAAAGGTAAAATACTCCAGGAACCTGTGCCGCTCGGTACGAAGCCGTACTGCTTACCGGCGATACTCAACTTCTTGACGGCGGTCGCAAACTCGTCCATCGTTTTGGGTGGTTCGGTCAGACCGGCGGCTTGCAGGTCGGCTTTATTGTACATCAGCACTTTGGTATTGGTGTCGAGCGGCAGGCCGTAGTAACTGCCTTTCCAGAAGGTAGTGCTGAGTGGGCCGGGATAGGCATCGGCTTTGATACCCGCAAAGCCCGGCATGTTGTCCAGTTTTGCCAGCGCTCCCATTTCGGCAAACTCTGGGACATACTGGATGTCCAGGCGGGCCACGTCCGGCAGGATGTCGCCGCTGATGCCGGTCAGGAGTTTCTGGCGGAAATCGCTATCGGGGATTTGTTGAGCATCTACTTTTATATTGGGATAGAGTTTGGCAAAGCCGGGCAGGACTACATTCTTGAGGGTTTCCTGTTCCTTGGAGTCAGCACTATAGGTATGCCAGAATGTTACCGTTCCTTTGAGGTTAGGGTCGCCCAGGGCCGCAACCGTGCTTGCGGCAGTTGTTGCCGCAGCGGTAGTGGCCGGTACAGCGGTAGTGGCCGGTACAGCGGTGGTAGCCGAGGCGGCGCTAGTTGCGGCGGCTGTGGTGGCAGGAGCAGTTGCGGCGGCTGTGGTGGTGACCGTGGTCGCCGCAACC
>JAYSYV010000699.1:0-1508 GCA_043727245.1 Chloroflexota bacterium
ACCAGGCCAATAATAGGGAAAAGAAAAGTATCTACCTGGGCTACGGCTACGTGCTGAATGACGGTCCGGTTGGTGGCTTTATCCAGCCACGAAGCGGTAAAAATCATAGCCGGGTAGCCATCCAGGGTAGATTCGGCCTGGTACAACCGCTTGAACCCCGGCAGCGGCATTTCCTGCATCATCTGAGCAACCTGACGGTAGGCTTGCGGCCCGGCCTCGCCACCGGGAAAGACCTGGATACCCAGGCTGGGCGACGGGTTTTGCTCGGCTGTACTCAGGTAAGATGCCGCGAAACCGGGCCGCTGCACCTCTTGCCAGTCTTCCGGCAAAAGCAGAGAAACGCCGGTCTGGTAGCTGAAATGACTCTTAAAATTTGGATCAGTCTTAATCATTGTTGGTTTCGTCCGCCAATCTAACATTTTGACTTGTCGAAATGAAGCAAAATTTGGAAGTGTCTGTTGAAATAAGTATGGCATAGACCTGATATTAACGCAAGGTCTGGCATCAATCGGACAGGTTAACCCTGGAATACCTGGGCAACACCTCTATGCCTTTCGCTTTAACCTCGAACACCAATCGTAAATCTCACGAAACCCTCCCGGATTAAGCAATTGAGGGCTAAAAGTTAAAGAAAATAGAACAGGAAGCAATTTTTCTAAACCTGGTAGCTCTAATTTAGCATACTTTTAAAGAAGTTCAAGACCTCTTACAAAGGCTCCTATCCCGGTAATGTGAGTTAAAGTTCAAATTAAGCCGATTAAGTAAAAATATATAAGTTTGTGGACAAAACACGATAATTCAGTTAAAATAGAGGTGCGCCGGGGCTGAAATAATTCCCGGTGGGCAGTAACATTTCTCGAAAGGCTACGACGGAGAGAGTAATCCGGTAGAAACTGCCAGGGAGAAGCGGTCGCCGACTGAAAGCCGCTTCAGGGAAAACCGGACGAAGTTCACTCCTGAGCCGACAGGTCAACACTTGCAAATAAGTAAGTAAATAGCCTGCTCCGGTAGCTCCCGTTATAGAGCGCAGACCCTTTAGTTGGGTCGGAACGAAGCGGCTTTTGGTGCTTTAAAAAAGTATCAGGAGCAAGCAGGGTGGTACCGCGTGGTGGTGCTGCGTTGAGAGCAATTATCTTTTCCAGTTTTTAGTTCAATCATTACTGGTATAAGTGCTGTCAGCCAACCGCGTCCCTGTAACATTTACAGTGGATGTACGGTTTTTGGGCTGGCAGTTTTTTGATTCTAAGGAGAAGGAAATGACAATTCAAAACCAGGTTGCCGAAATGCAGCAGCGAGCGCTGGGCGAACTGGATAAGGCCAGTGACCTGGTAGCTCTCGACGAGTGGCGCTTGAAATACCTGGGTAAAAAGGGTGAACTAACCGGGTTCCTGCGCGGTATGGGCCAGCTTCCCGCCGAAGAACGGCCTATCGTGGGCCAGGTGGTCAATGCCGCCCGTAAAGCCCTGGAAGAAGCCGATGCCGGGCGGTTGGTAGGCTTACAGGCCACG
>JAYSYV010000700.1:0-1508 GCA_043727245.1 Chloroflexota bacterium
CTAATTCACGTACTACGTTGAGTTATGATCCTACCCTTGTTAATGTGAACCAGGACGATGAACTATTAATACTTTATCCTCAATTTGACTCAAACAACGGTTATATCGTTTTGCCTGGAGTAACAAAAGTTGTAAACATTAATCGCCAGGCGAAAACATTAACGGTTGAAATAACTGAAAGATACCAAAAAGAATTTCAATTAGAAAATGGGCTAAATTCACTTAAGCGAGAGATTAAACCCGGGTTTACACTTATCTCCGAAGAAGAATTTTATTATTTAGTAAATAGGATGATGCAAGCTGATGACACACCCCTGATTACCCCTCCCGTGGTTAAACCAGCGCTGACCATAACACCTGCTACGCCTTCTTTGCCGCCGCCCATAAAAGAAACAACGCTGCTAAAATATGTTAAAAAGTTTATTGCTGCAAAAGGATTTTATTTCAGTGACGAGACTATTTATAATTATCATATTTGCCTCAAGACCCGGCCTTTTGTAATCCTGGCCGGATTGTCCGGCACCGGCAAATCCAAGCTCTCGGAATTATACGCCCGCGCCCTGGGCTACAATACCCAGAACGGCTGCTACCTGCGGTTAGCTGTGCGCCCTAGCTGGAATGACGACCGCTATCTGTTGGGCTATCTCAACACTATTACCGATAAATATGTTAGCGTCCCGGCCCTGGATTTCGTCCGGCAGGCTGGGGTCAAAAAGGACAATATTTTCTTCCTGTGCCTGGACGAGATGAACCTGGCCCACGTCGAATATTACTTCTCACAGTTCCTCAGCGCGATGGAAGAAACTGAGGAAGCGGACCGGCGCATACCCTTAATCAGCCCGTCTGAACTTCAAAGCCTTGTACAAAAGGTCAAGGGTAAAAATTCTATGGAGCCTTACCTGCAATTGCCTACTAACCTGCTTTTTACCGGCACGATAAACGTGGACGAGACTACCCAACAGCTCAGCGACAAGGTCATAGACCGCGCTAATACTATCGAGTTCTTCGAGGTAGAACTCGATAAAATTCCCAGCGATCAACCCATGCCAGGGCCGATCCAACCGGTAACCGCCCAGGTCTGGAGCAGTTATATTATTAAAAAGCCCGATACTTCATACCGTCCTCTTATCATTGAGGTTGGAAAATTGTTAAACAAAGCCGGAATGGGGTTAGGTTACCGCATCCTGAATGACATTGAGCTGTACCTGGCTAATAGCCAGGGCTTGCTTCAACCGGTAGATGCTTTCGATCTGCAGGTAAAGCAGCGAATTTTACCAAGAGTGCGCGGCAGCGACACCCAGGAGTTGCAGGATTTACTCCAGAATTTACTGGGTTTTACCCAGCGCAATAAGCTTCCCCGTTCTGGTCAGCGTCTGGAAGAAATGCAAGCAAGGTTAAAACGTGATGGCTACACCAGCTTCTGGCGCTAACCCTGATAACTGGTTAACCCTGAATGCTAAACCCCTTAGCTTTAGTCCGACCAGCGACAATTCGCAGGCAGGGATTAA
>JAYSYV010000701.1:0-4880 GCA_043727245.1 Chloroflexota bacterium
CAGTTTAGCCACCTGGGGTTGCAGGTTATCGAGCGCCTGTTGAGCTGTTACCTGACCGAGCTTGGCTTTGGTCAACTCTTTGGTGATGGTATCCTGCAACTCGCTCTGCCGTTCGATGACCGGAGGAGTAACCGCCGTTTCTAACGCTTTGAAAACAATCTGACGGCTGGTCGGAGGAGTCTGCTTCAGATAATCATCAAAAAGGGACTGGTTGCTCAGGGCCGGTAATTCCCAACTGGCGGCCACCCGAATTTTGGCGGATTCGTTGCTGGAGGTAAAGAACCGGAGCCACTTCCAGGCTGCATCGGCTTTGTCGGTTTTGCTGGAAACGACCACGCCATTGGAGAAGAACTGGTGAGCTTTGTTGGTGTTGCCCGGTTCCAGGGCAATATCCCATTTGAATTTGACATCCTTGACCGAGCCGAATACCCAGATGCCGGTGCGCCACATCGCCAGTTTACCTTCTTTGAATAGAGCGGTATCGGAGTCAGGCTGGCTGCTCAGGTCGGCTTCGCCCGGACTGATTTTCAGGGTATTAAACTTATCCAGCATAAACTTCAAGGCTTCGACATTCTGGGGGCTGTTTACGGTCGGTTTGCCGCTGGCATCGAATATCCCGCCGCCGTTTTGGGCAATCATCTTGTAAAACTCGAAGAACTGGACCGGTTGGTAAGTACCCCATATGCCCGCTTTGGCATCGGTCAATTTCTGGCCCGCCGCAATTTCGTCTTTCCAGGTCCAGCTATCGGTAGGATAGGCTACACCGGCCTTGTCAAAAAGGTCTTTGTTGTAGTACATAACTACGTCCGAGAAACTTTCGGGCAGTCCGTACTGCTTGCCACCTTGTTGGAATGCGTTGTAAGCCCTGGGATAGAATGCATCTTTGTTAAAAGTTGTGTCGGCGCTGGCAAGCGAGGTCAGGTCTTTAAGGACACCCTTCGAGGCATAGCTGACGAAGTTTTCATAGTTCAGTTCGTAGACATCCGGGGCCGTGTTGCTGGCGACCAGGGTCTGTAACTTGGTGAAATAGGTGTCGTAAGGGGCCGTTTCGACCTTAATGGTAATATTCGGGTTGACCACGTTGAACGCCTTAATCATTGCGTCCAGGTCTTTGAGGTGGTCCGGGGCCGCCGAGAAAGTGAAATAAGTAATAGTTACGGGAGCGCCGGAAGCCGCCGCGGTTGTCGCAGCCGGAGCGGCAGTTGTGGCAACAGCGGTGGTCGCGGCTGGAACTGCGGTGGTCGCTACGGCAGTTGTCACAGCAGGGGCAGTTGTCGCGGCAGGGGCAGCAGTTGTCGCGGCAGGGGCAACAGTTGTGCTAACAGCCGGAGTGGCGGTATTGTCGCCGCAAGCTACGACTAGCAATGATATAAGCATGCTGACTACCAGCCCCATCAAGGGCCGGTATATACGAGAACGTGTTTTCATTAAAAATCCTCCTCGGTTATCAAGGCAAACGGTTTGCCTGTCCAAAAAACTCAACACTAAAGAAAGGTCAATGACCGGCGGGCGATTTTAGCCTTTGAAAAACCAGGCCAGGGCTAACCTTTTAGCCCTCCCGAAGTCAAACCCTGCACGAAATAACGTTGTGCAAACAAGTAAAGCGTTATGATTGGCAGCACAGCCAGGACCGCCCCGGCCATTACCAGATTCCATTGAGTCGTCCAGCGGCCCTGCAAAGTTGCCAGGGCTACCGGCAGCGTCATAATGTCAGCGTCCCTTGTGACAAATAGCGGCCACAGGAAGTTGTTCCAGGCACTCATGAAACTAAGTACGGTCAGAGTTGCCAGGGCTGGACCCGATAGCGGCAGCACTAACCGGCGAAAAACCGTCCAGTAAGTCGCGCCATCCAGGTTAGCTGCTTCCTCGTACTCTTTGGGGAAACTCAGGAAGGACTGGCGCAACAGGAAAACTCCAAAGGCGCTAAAAGCCCCCGGTAAAATCAAACCCTGGTAAGTATTAACCCAGCCCAACCCGGTCATCAGGATAAATAGCGGAGTAATCGTCACCTGGGCCGGAATCATCAGGGTTGCCAGGTAAACTACAAAGAGAATGTTGCTACCCCGGAAAGGTATCCGGGCGAAGGCAAAAGCGGCCATGGCCGAGAAAAGAAGTTGAGCCAGGGTAGTCAGACCACCTACCAGGAAACTGTTGAAAAGAATACGCCAGATCGGGAAAGCCTCGGCAATAGTGGCGTAATTATTCAGGGTCGGGTTGGCCGGAAATAGCACCGGACTGGCGCTCAAAACTTCACCGGCTGGTTTGAGTGAGGTCGAAAGCATCCAGAGAAACGGAAAGAGGGCAAAAAGGGCCGCTACCGACAATATCAGGTAAGCCAGGATAGTCCGAACTACTTTAAATGCCACTGCCAGACTGCTCGTTTGCTTATTTCCGGCGATGAAGGCCATGCTCCCTTGATTTTCTACTTGCATCAGTTCCTACGCTCCTTAGCGTTTTTCCAACCAACCAACTTCGTTGGACTTTAGACTCAGTCGGCCACCGCTGACTATTGGTAATGCACCGTCCGTTTTTGCAGCCACAATTGGATCAATGTCACCAGGAAAATAAGGGCGAACAGAACCCACGACATGGCCGAAGCATAACCTAAACGGCTGTACCGGAAAGCGTTATTAACAATTTCGCCCACCAGAACCTGAGATGACCCCGCCGGACCGCCGCCAGTCATCACGTATACCTGATCAAAGACCTGAAAGGAATTTACCAGCGAGATAACCACCACGAAGAAAACGGTCGGGGAAAGCAAGGGCAGGGTAATACTACGCAGCATCCGCCAGCCTGCCGCCCCGTCCAGGCTGGCCGCCTCGTAATATTCAGGCGAAATTGCCTGTAACCCGGCCAGAAGCAGCAGCATAACGAAGCCCAGGTCTTTCCAGACGCTCGCCAGGATAATCGAAGGCATAGCCCAGTTTGGATCGAAAATCCAACCCGGTCCCTCGATACCAACCAGACTCAACCCCCAATTGACTATGCCATAGCGAGGATTAAGCAGCCATTTCCAAAGCAACGCCACGGCGACCCAGGCCGAGACTACCGGCATAAAGAAAACTACCCGGAAAAAGAGCCGTCCGCGCAAGTTCTGGTTCATCAGCAGAGCCAAACTCAGGCCCAGCACCAGCACCAATGGTAGATACCCGCCAATGAAGAAAAAGGTATGCTTCAGAGCGTCCCAGAAATCGGCGCTGTCGAGCAATGCAGCATAATTAGCCAGGCCAACCCAGCGGGCCGGGGTCAATAAATCCCACTCGGCGAAAGAAAGTACCAGGGAAGCCACTATCGGTATGACCAGAAAAGCCAGCATGCCCAGCAGGTGTGGCCCCAGGAAGAAAGCCACCCACAACCGCTTGGCCCAGGGATTTTCGCCTACTTTATTACTAACCATCGCCATTGCTGTCTATGCCTCTGATAAATTATCCCAATAAAGTTTTCTTGCTAACTTCTCTATAAATAGCCACCGCATGTTCCAGGTTGTAAAAATAAGCTAAATTTCATTGGCCTTGATGAACCCTTCGCATTTCGGCTACGGACTATTGATCATTAGCTCCCGTTATTGACCGGCGAAAGAAAAAACTGACGCAGCACCAGGCTGGCCGCACCCCTGGCCCAGCTCTCATCGCCGGTCGGTTCGGTAGTTAAGCGCATTTGCTCGGCTAGCCGCGAAAAAGTGTGAGCCTGGAGAGCTTCTTGCATTGAGCCGAACAAAATTGGTCCTGCCACCGCGCCTGACCCGGAGAGTAGCACCAGTTGAGGATTTAGGACATTAATCAGGTTTGCCAGGCTGATACCCAGCAGTTTACCGGCAAGCTCGAAGGCTTCCAGAGCTGCTTGATCGCCATTGCGGGCTATTTCCAGTAAACGCAAGACTTCTTTTTCGGGGGCTTTGAGCAAATCAGCCGGGGTTTCGCGGTCAGTTTTCTCATAATAGGTCTGGACAATTCCCCTGTCCGAGGCGTAAGCTTCCAGGCAGCCCCGGTTGCCACACTCGCAACGCCGCCCATCAATAACGACTGTGGTATGACCAAATTCACCGGCTCCGCCCACGCCGCCCCGGTAAACGTCACCGTTTATCACAAGGCCCAGGCCCACCCCGCGCCCCAGAGTGATTGTCAGAAAGTGGTTAAAGGGTTGGCCCTGGCCGAACAATTTTTCATAAATCGCCAGGCTGTTTACATCGTTATCAACATACACCGGCATACCCAGCAAGGCTCCAAGCGGCTCACTGATTGCCACGTCGTGCCAACCCAGGATAGGCGAGTCGATACAAATACCATCTTCGCTGCTTATCAGGCCGGGCATACCGCAACCCAGGCCGATCATTTTATGCCGTTCGAGGCCGCTCCGCAAAATCAAAGCCTGAATTTCGCATGCCAGCAGCGTGATAGCTTCCGCGCCGTGGTCACGCAGTTCAAACGAGAAGCGCTCGGAATAAACGATTTCACCACTGAGGTTTAGAATAACCGCGATAATCTCGTACTCGGTCAACTTCAGACCGATGGAATAACCGCCTTCCGGTCGTATTTCGAGCAGGAGCGGCTTGCGGCCTCCGGTAGACTCGGCAGCCCCGCTTTCCAGCACCAGTTTGCGTTCGAGTAAATCGCCAGTGATGTAGCTAATAGTTGCCAGGCTCAAACCGGAGAGTTCGGCTAATCGGGTCCGAGCTACCGGACCTTCGCTCTTTATCAAATTGAGCAAGCTGTTCTGATTAATGTCACGAATAAGCTGGCGATTAGCCGGCCCCGTTTTAGACCTCATTGGCTTTTTTCAACTTTCTTCATTCAATGAATAAAGTAAGTATATACCAGGTCTACCGACCTGTCAATACCTTTAAACTGGTTGACAGGTTCGAGTTTTTATAGGTTATA
>JAYSYV010000702.1:0-1507 GCA_043727245.1 Chloroflexota bacterium
GCACGGCAACGCCTTCTAACAGCTAAATTTGATTTCTATGAATTATCAGATCCAACTTTAGGGGTTTCCGGTGGACTTAGCTACAAAACTGTCCCTCATATTACCCTAAAATCAATAGCACATAATCCAGGTCTTGACACAGTTTTTTCCCGCTGGGAACCAATCCTATCTTCAAAACTTGTCGTACTTAATACTGCTTTGGCAAAAGTTTCTTCTGACGTCCGATCTCATCTCCAGGCTAAACTAATCAATAAAGAACGTGCTTCTGGCAAATCTGCCATTAACGATGCTGATAGGCGTCGTTGGTTACTTCCAAAAAATAGTTGGCAGGAATGGGAAGTTCCTTTTGATACAGACTCCGATTGGCCTCAAGCCTTACAAGACGCTCTTTTTGATTACCGCCAGGCTTGGCGTAAAAAAATGGAGGAAATTAACGCCACCATTGCCGCCAGTGCCCCTCAGGAAAAACTTGTAGACCAGCCTAAAGTTGTTAAAAGCATTCTTCGCGTGAGTGGTCCCTTTACTGTAGAGGGTGTCCAACCCGCCGAAGAAGCCCTTGAACTTGATACTCCCATTACCGGCAACCAGGAAGACCTTCCTACCTTCACTTCAATGGGAGAAGAACCTTCCAACGCAGAAGCCTATCTTGAAAAAATGGTTCGCTTACTTCGCCAGGACGGTGTTCGCTACCCTGACAACAAAACTATCAAATTTAGCCGCCTGGATGCCTCCCCCAACTCCCTTCTTAACGCCGAAGGTGAATGGGAAATTGCCGGTCAGCCCCACCGTGTTGCCGTCTCTTTCGGTCCTCAGTACGGCCCCATTACTGCCAAACAGGTCGAAGATTGCCTTCGTGTCGCCAACCGTTCCGGCTTCGATGACCTTGTTTTTGCCGGTTTTACCATTGATGCCGCCGCCCAGGGCGTTATCCAGGATGACTCCAATCCTAACGTCCATTGTCACCTGGCTCATATCCGCCCCGACGTAAATATGGACGGCCTCCTTAAAGACTCTCCCAACAGTCAGCTTTTCACTGTCTTTGGCCTGCCCCGCGTAAAACAAACCAGAGACCGCCATGGCGAAAACATCGTCGAGATGGAAGGTGTAGACATCTACGATCCCGTCACTAACGAAATCCACGCCACCGGCGCTTCCAAAGTTGCCGCCTGGTTCCTCGATGGCGATTATGACGGTTCCACCTTCTGTGTCACTCAGGCTTTCTTCCCCGATAACAAAGCCTGGGACAAACTCGCTAACGACCTGAAAACAACTGTAGACCCGGAGCGCTTCGAAGCTTTCTCAGGCACCGTCTCATTACCGTTCCCAACCGGCCCTAATCGTCGCGCTGCCGTTAAAGTAATTGACCCTCGCGGCAATGAAGTAATGACTGTTGTAAATTTGGCCTCTTAAAAAGTATTAAATTCTCATAGAGGTGAAATAATTTTATGTTTTGCTTGAATTGTGGAACTAAGTTACCTTTGCAGTCACGGTTTTGTAAAGAATGTGG
>JAYSYV010000703.1:0-4879 GCA_043727245.1 Chloroflexota bacterium
TGGTCTTACCTTCCAGGCTGGTAAAGCTCAGACCGATGTCACAGTGCTGGTTGACGCTATAGGTCAAACCTTTGCTGTCGGGACTCCAGGCCGGTTCGCCCTGTTCAACTTCAGCCTGGGCCAGCGGATGAACTTTGCCGCTTTCCAGGTTCAGAATATAGATGTTATTCCAACCGTTTTCGTTTGAAACGTAGGCCAGCCAGCGGCCATCCGGCGAAGGACGCGGTGCGGAATAAACGGTATTGTTACCCCAGCCATCGACCAGGATTTTTACTTCGCCGGTTTTCAGGTCGGACAGCACCAATCGGGTTTCAAAGAAAGACATCCGGCGATTATCGTGTTCGCCAAAGACCAGTCGTTGTCCACCGGGCAGCCATTGCGGGTCGAATACAAAATGTTCGCCCTTGCTTATGCGCTGCGGCCAGCTTTCGCCATCGCTACTGACGACCGCGATGTCCTGGTTTTCGCCAAAAGCGGCGATATAGGCTACCTGGCTGCCATCGGGGGAAAAGGCCGCACTGTGCTGAGTGCCTTCGACGTGAGGTGTCAGGCGTTTGGCGAGGCCACCACCGGACGGCATCAGATAAAGTCGGTTATCTTTACCGTTCAGGTAGACCAGTTGCTTGCCATCAGGCGAAATATCTCGACCCGACATGGCAATTTTCAACAGACCCCCCGCTTCAACATCGGTCGTAACCTGGATGGTCTGCCCGGTTTCCAAATCCAGGCGCATTAAATCGGTTCGCGCATCAAAATCTTGTGGGTAAAAAAGATAGCGACCATCGGGCGACCATAAAGCATCGCCAACATGGCGCAGTTGAGCCAGCATTCCAGCCGTAAAGCCAGGGGTATAGTAACCGGGCCGGACGGATGTAATACTCATAGTTTCAATCATAATTAAATATCTCCCTTGAAATTTAGAATTAGATTTCATCCCTGGCCTGGGGGACCTATTTCCCCCAGGCTACCGTGAGCAGCAATGGTGAGCCGTGAGCAGCGGCAATGAAAATATTCAGATAGAATTGAGTTAAATCGGTTATATTTACTTCCGTAAAGCCGGATCAAAAGCATCGCGCATGCCATCCGCGATCAAGTATACTGACAGAATTGTTATAAAGATCAAAAGGCCGGGTCCAATAATCAAAAATGGATTGTGATTACCCTGATAAGTCAGGTAGTTGGATGAATTAGCCAGTAACTTACCCCAACTTACAGCAGGGTCGCGTATACCAAATCCCAGGAAGCTAAGAGCCGCTTCCCCAAGCATGGCGATGGCGACATCCGACCCAATCAGGACAACGAGGATTGAGACAATGTTAGGTAGAAGGTGGGATACCAGGATGCGCGGATACCTGGCCCCTACCGCAATGGATGCGGTGACAAATTCCCGGTTTCGCATTGTTAAAGTCAGACCACGTACCTGCCGGGCAGTCTGGGTCCAGCTTAAAATACCAAAAATTAACGAGAGAAAAAGAATATCGGGCCGGAATATCCCGGCAAGGATTATAAAGAGGTAGAGGCCGGGAATATTATTGATAATCTGGATAATCGCGTTGAAAGTATCATCAACCCAACCTCCAAAAAATCCACTTAGCAACCCGATTGGCACGCCAATCAATACGATAATCAGTGTCACCAGGAAGGCAATCGAGAGCGAAGCCCCACCGGCATGAAGCAGCCTTGTTAAGGTATCCCGGCCCAACTCATCAGTTCCCAACCAGTGAACGACATTAACGCCGTTGCGTAGCGTTTCGGCTGTGCCGGGCGGCGCATAGGAAGGCGAAAAACTGGCCCGGAAATAATCCGGGGTGGTATTGATGAATGTAGAGGTTAGAACTGGCGCGATAGCGCTTATAATCGCGATAAACGCAAAAACGATTAAGGCTATCACATTTAACCTACGCCTAAAAAACCGGGAAACAGCAGTTTTGAAAAAGCTCCTTGAGGCATCACGGCTAGTTTTAGGCATCGCCCCCTTGGGTGCGGCGGTAGTCGGTTCAATTAGTTCAGATGTACTTCGTGTCATCACTTTAACCTTCTAATAACGTACCCGAGGATCTACCAGGGCATATAAAATGTCGCATATGAATAAAGCGGCCACCGATATGGTTGAAACAAACATTAATACGCCGATGGCAACCGGGAAATCGCTCGAGGTAAGTGATACTATCGTAAGTTTGCCAATACCCGGTAAACTAAAAATCTGCTCGAAAATGATTGAACTACCAATTAACAAAGGCAACTGCGCCCCAAAAGTAGTAATAATCGGAATTAAGGCATTTTTTAAGATATGATGCCGGTTTATGTCGCCCTGGCTCAATCCTTTGGAATGGGCCGTCCGAACGTAATCCTGGCTTAAAATATCCAATACCTGGGTACGCGTGATGCGGCTGTAAGTCAGCCAACCGGCCAGCGCTATCAAAATGGATGGTAAGACCAGTTGCCAGACCTGATAAAACGGATTACTGGCCTCGGCTCCATTGTAACCGGGCAACGGTAGAATTTTTATGCCGGTGGCAATGGCGAGGTTACTGGTTGCCAGAAGAACCAGCAAGCCTAACCACCAGTGTGGAATAGCGCTACCCGCCACAGTCAGCACCCTGACCAGGTTATCACTGAAGCTGCCTCGCCTCAGAGCAATGAAGATGCCAATTGGAATACCAAGTAACCCCAGGAGCATACCGGCTGTTATAAGCAACAAAGTATTGGGTAAGGCTCGAGTAATCTCATTCGTTACAGGATAGAGCGAATCGTAGGAAACCCCTAAATCCCCCCGCACCGCGTTTAGGATCCATTTGCCGTACTGAACCGGCAGCGGGTCGGTTAATCCGTAATGTTCCCGGATGTTTTGAATATCTTTAGGAGTCATGCGCGGGTCCATCATGAATTTGACTTCAGGGCCACCCGGCGCAAGATGGACAATCATAAAACCAATAAAGCTAATTGCCAGTAACAGTCCCACCGACTGAATAGCCCGGCGTATAATAAAACGCCTCAAGACTTTGCCTCCTCAATATTTCAAACCAACTGCCGGATTTGTACTTCCGGCAGTTGGTTTTCAAGCAAACCTATTTGATGAACCAGTCAGTCGCATAGCTGTAGGGTATGAGATTGATACCGATACCCAGGGTAGTCGGAACCACTCCACCGATACGGTTATTTACGGCTGCAAAAGCGGTCTGAGCTGTCACGTAGATGTAGGGTCCATCCCTCGACTCGATAGATTGAATCTTGCTCATAATAGCCTTACGCTTAACACTGTCAAACTCTTTCAAGGCTGAGGCGTAGAGGTCGTTGACTTCTTTATTGACCCAGTTACCGAAGTTCAGAGCAGGAATGGTTGTCCAAACGCTGCCGAAGGTTTCCGGGTTTATATTGGCGCTCCAGCCCAGAACCAGAAGATCGAAATCGAACGGTTCTTGCTGAATGGTCTTCAAAACGGTATTGAAGTCCTGGCCTATGAGGTCAATATCAAAGCCGAGGCCGTTGAACTCTTGCTGGGCAATCTGGGCAGTTTTAACCGACTCAGGGAAGTTGCTAGAATAAACTAGCTTCATCTTGGGTAGTACAACCCCTTTAGGATCGAACAGTTTGCCATCTTTAAGGGTATAACCGGCACCTGATAGGATCGATTTGGCCTTTTCCGGGTCATAGGTGTACTTCATAACGGCGCTCGCATCGTATTTATCGCTGGAAGGCGGTACGTCCGAGTCCATTGGGACAGCCAGACCATAGTAAACTTTGTCAATAATAGCCTTGCGATCAATCACCCAGTTCATAGCCGTGCGGAGATTTAAGTCTTGCAGGTATGTCCGGCGGAAGTTGAAGGCAATCTCGTTCCAGGAAGCATTGGCCGGGGTCCACTTGTAAATAGTAACGTTCGGCAGCTTTTCAGCTTCGGCAACGTCCTGAGCCGAGAAGCCCATCATGTTCTCGAAAGCGTCAGCTTCACCGCTCTTGATTTTTTGGAAACCAATCGAGGCGTTGTCTACGGTAACGACGGTCATAGTGTCCAGCAAAGGCGGCTGGATAGCGGTCGAAAGGTCATTGCGGGCCAGGATAAAGCTCTTGCCCTTGTCCCAGCTTTTCAGCTTCCAGGGGCCGCTGCTTACGGTCGGATTGTCAATATTCGGGTTCTTGGTCGGGTCAGACCAGTCCTTGCCTTCCCACTGTTTGCGGGGCAAAGGAACGATGATGTCGCCGCGTTCTACCATGTCAAAGGTCAGGGTATGTAGGAATACTTTGAGGGTCTTGGCATCAGGAGCCTGATAGTCTATTACACCGGGCGAATTCGGGTCAGTTTTATCGGCGATGGCAGTGCCATAACGGACCCAGTTGTTTTCCTTCTTGATAGCCTGCTGGTAGGTCCAGAGGAAATCATCGCTGGTCATGGCAGTACCGTCACTCCATTTGAGGTCATCTCTCAGGGTGTAGGTAACGGTCAAGGCCGTCTGGTCAACCGACCAGCTTTTAGCATACGACGGAATTACTTCCAGAGTTTTGGCATTGCGCTTTACCATGAACCCGCCGCCACCAGTGGCGAAACCGCCGTAAACACGGGCGATGTAAGCCACGCAGTAAACGTCAGTACAGTTGTAAGGGTGTAAGGTTTTGGATTCCTGGGTGGTAAGCAGGGTTACGTTGCCACCTTTCTTACCGGCTCCGGCGGCTGCAGTGGTGCTGGCGAGGGCAGTAGTAGCAACCGCAGCGGTTGTGGCTGCTGAAGTAGTAGTCCCGGCAGCAGTAGTAGCCGAGGCGGCAGCAGTTGTTGCCCCAGCGGCAGCAGTAGTAGCTGAGGCGGCGGTGGTAGCGACGGCAGCAGTAGTAGCTGAGGCGGCAGCAGTAGTACCGCTATTTAAAGCAGCTGTTGGTGCCGACC
>JAYSYV010000704.1:0-1506 GCA_043727245.1 Chloroflexota bacterium
ACAGTACCTCGCTATACACCTCGTCCTCATCGGACCAGTAAGCTTGATCTTTACAAACCCTATATTGCAGCTCGCTGGCGCGAAGGAGTATACAAAGGAATACAACTATTCCGGGAGATAAAAGAGCGTGGGTATGATGGATCCTGGGGTCTGGTTGGAAGTTACCTGGCGAAATACCGGGTGGGAAACCCACCACCTGAAGCGGTAAAAGGAGGTCGAGGTCGAGGTCGAGGTCGACCACCAGGATTAAGCCAGGGGTATGAAGGAATAAAAGAACGAGTTAGAAAAGTGAGGCCGCAACCTCTTTTGAGTGCCAGGGAAGCGGTGTGGGTAGTGCTAAAGAAGGCCCAAGATTTAACCGACAAGCAACAAAAGTTTCTGGACCATTTGCGAGCATTCGATGCAGAAGTAGAAGCGGCCTATCAGTTGAGCGTAGAATTTATGGGAATGATGAGAGAACGTACGGGTCATAAACTCGAAGGGTGGTTAAGGGCAGTCGAACAATATGTCAAACAGGAACAGTTAATCGAGTTAGGAAGTTTTGCGAAAGGCATTCGCCAGGATTTGGCGGCTGTGCAAGCGGGATTGACTCTGGAGATTAGTCAGGGTCAAGTAGAAGGGCAAGTAAACCGTTTGAAAACTTTGAAAAGAGAAATGTATGGTCGCGCAAAATTCGACCTTTTACGAGCAAGAGTACTGCATAGATCGGCAGCTTAGGACGCACAAACGCCACTGGGAAATACGTTTTCACGGAAAGTGACGATGAACCATTATTTCGCTTGACAAATACACCTTGAGCTGGTTATAGTTCAGGAGGTCAACCGACTCAAGGGGAGCGCCTACTACCTCCCGTAAATTTGCGGCTGCACCAAACAAACAAGCTGCTTTAGCGGACTGGCCTTTAACTTCCTTAAAAGCGGCCAGCCCTTCCAGGCACTTGGCCAGACCCACTTTGTCAGAAAGTTCCTGCCGTATCGCCAGGCTCTCCTTATAATAATCCAGCGCCTGGTCCTGGCTATTATCCTGCAGTGCTATATTGTCCAGGTTGTAAAGGCAAATAGCGATGCTTCGTTTATCGTCATGCTCACGTCCATAAGTCAGGCTTTCTTCCAGCATGGGCCTGGCGGCATGGTAGTCACCCAGGGCCAGTTTTATGTTGGCAAGGTTGTTCAAAGTAAGGGTTTTTCTACTTTACTGGTTAATGTCATTAGCTAAGCTTCTTCCTTGAGATTGTAGTGAGTGCAACTCAGTCTTATCCCAGATAATAAATGTTGGCTGGTAAACCGACGCAGGCTATCCGCCGCAATATGCACCTTGTTTGCACTTTAGCAGCGTCTAAGCTTGTCGGTTTCTTCATTAACTCCAGGTGATACCCGTAACGGTTACTTTGTACATCCAAATGTACAAAGTAACCGTTACGACCCATTTGCGACAAACCTCTAAGCCAGTCCACACTATGACTGACTTGCTGATTTAGTCATCCCAGAAGTCACTACTCCAGTTGAC
>JAYSYV010000705.1:0-1506 GCA_043727245.1 Chloroflexota bacterium
TTTTGCAAAGCCCTTTCCAGGCCCTCAAAAGTTTCACTGCCCTGAAGTTGCTCAAGGGTAAAGCTAATTGAGTCAAGCTTTAACACCTGTTCAACCTGAGCCGCCAGTTTTATATAAGACGCAGAAAAATCCCGCCGTACCCGCCAGGTACGAGCGAGATTCAGGCAAGCCGTCAGGGCCGCAGGCGCGGCGGGTGGGTTTAGCGGCCCCATCTGCGCCGGGCGTTTATCGCCCAGATGTATTAACAGTTCAGCCTGGAGAATTTGCCGGGCCAGTTTCTCTCGCCAGGTCTCAAAAGATAAATCCGAAGAAAGCTCTAGTTCAAAGGTCTGTTGTAGTAAGCCAGCCAGTTCTCCATTAGCCTTTTTAGCGGCGATTTCCTTATCGTAGCGGTCACCTTGCAGGAAGGCCAGAGCCATTTCCTGAGGGTTTTCTTTGTCGAAAACCAGCTTCAAAACTCCGGTTTCACCACCGGCACCGCCCGTTCCGGCAATTTTATCCAGATCGGCCAGGGTTAATTTGCCAGCCTCGACTTGCCCGATAACCGCCGCCAGATTTTCTTCACTCATTTTCGACTTGAGGGCGGCCCGGGCAATCGTCGCCAGGCGGGTGCTGCGTTCGGGCGGCTGCTGGCCCGGCTGCATTACTATCCCGTAAGCTTCCAGCTCGATCAGGGCGTTTCGGGTTTGGGCCTGTTCCAGAGGCACGTAAACCAGCAACCGGGGCGGCTTATCAGCATTTAGCAAGGAATCTATTTCATATCGCAAGGCAAAAAAGCTGCCTTCAAAACGGGCAACTTGACCCTTCGTTAAATTTAAACTCGCCACAGCTTCTAGGTAATGCCCATCCGGGTCATACCAGACCACCAGGCCATGTTCTTCAACCTGCCGTGCTACCAGCTTATGAAGATAATCGGTAACTATACCCATAAAAATAATTTTAACCCTGACTACCCGACCTGATTAATCTAAGTTTCTGATTCAACCTGCCCAAATTCCGCTATGTGCTGTTCCAGCCAGTCTTTACCACGGCTTGCCTCAGCTTTTATGTGCTTTGCAAAGTCAGCCTCGGGATGAAAATAATCGTACCCACTTCCACTCAGCATACCACCTGTGGACCATCCCACCGTTATCACCCCATCCCGGTAAGCCCAGTAGTTAATTTCATGTAGAAATAGGCTACTGAAAAGGGGTTTTAGCTCTGCTGGGGCTTTGTCCAGGAGGGATTGAGAATCAAGTTCTTCTATCTGATAATAAAGCTCGTCAATCTCCAGACTGAAATCGCTGTCATCATCTCTAAACCAGCTAAATTCCCTACCTTCACTAGAACAAACCCAATGCTCACAGATTTCGATAGCTCCGGGCATTATCTGGCGGAAGCAGACCGGACAACGCTGGTCTTCCCCGTGGTGATACCCGTAGTTAAAATTGTAATCCGCACCGGCCTTTATTAATCGCCGGGCAATACCAAGATAACCGGCATCAGCAGCCAGGGCAAAAGCTTGCT
>JAYSYV010000706.1:0-1504 GCA_043727245.1 Chloroflexota bacterium
TCTTACCCCTGGCCGAGTTAGCCGAAAAAGGGGGCGACCACAGCCAGGCCATTAACTACTGGCGCAAAGCTGGCAGCAGTCCTTATTTTCTGCAACTGGCAAACCAGGAACTACAGAAAACTCCACCGGCTTACTCAACCGCCGAGAACTATTTAAAACGCATCCTGGAAATAACTCCAGGGTCTAAAGAAGCATTAAATGCACTGGCTAAAGTTTATACAAATACCGACCGCCGGGCGAAAGCAGCCGCTTTACTCAGGAATGCCCTGGCCGAAAACCCGGATGCGACTATGTACGAACAAGCTTCCGAGTTAGTAGATACGGCCCAGGAACGAATTAGCTTGCTGCTAAAAGCCACTGGCCTGAACCCGGCTAACTATATTGCTTTCTGGAAACTGGGAGAAGCTTACCAGGAAGCCAGACAACCGGAGATGGCCGAGACCGCCTACAGACAAGCCCTTACAATACGCCCGGCGTTTCAGTGGCCGGTACGCTCGCTGGCGGATATGTACCTCAAGCAAGATAAGGCTGGCGAAGCCCAGATGTTATTAGCAAAATTTATAGCTAATAATTTGTTCGTGGAGAAACCGGACCGGGAGTTTGTACTCCTGGCACGGGTCTACGCTAAACAGGGTAATGAAACTACCGCCCGGTCCACCCTTGAGAAAGCTCTGCAATATAATCCGGCGAGTGTTCCGGCCTATCTTTTCCAGGCGGAATTATTCACTCAGGCTGGCGCTAAAGACCAGGCCAGAACGGCCTACCAGAAGGTCTTAGAGCTTGACCCAAAAAACATGGATGCCCGGCAGGGGTTAGCAGCCCTCGACTGAATGAAATGCCATGAAAACCGACCAGGCACTTCCAGACCGTCTATAACATGGATTAGTTGAGTTAAAAATTAAGCGCGGTGGCGACCTGACTAACTGTTAAGTGTTACCTGAGATTAATAAATGTTAGCGAATTGTAATGAAGTTTTATTAATCGTGAAATAAGAATCAGCTTTAATGGACTAAAGTTACAGGTCTGGCCGTTAGAAGGTTGACAATAATACTTGTTATGTCCAGGTGAAAGCAGTAAAATATAACTATTATGTCTATATGATAGCCTTAAAGTAACACTTGGCGGACTTCCTCTGTTATGCTACTATCTTGAATAGCTAGACAAATATTAAAGTGTTTTGAGCTTATTAATAAGAAATTAATAGGCTGTACGGTTAAGTGTTGTAAGTTAGCGCTTTTTAATAAGGAAAAGAAGTTGAAAATCGAGCGTTATGTCAAGTTAATTATTGCTAAGTGGTGGGTAATAGTTTTACTCGAAGTAATTGCTCTAGGTGCTACTTATTACTATGTAACCCAGCAGTCGCTAACCTATACCAGCACGGCAACGCTTATCTTGAACCCTAAAAGCACTACCTCGATTATTCCTTTCACTAATTCGGATACTTCTTCGGTAACAAGCCTGGCGGAAAACTATAACCTGGTCTTAAAGAGTGAAACTTTTCTCA
>JAYSYV010000707.1:0-1503 GCA_043727245.1 Chloroflexota bacterium
CAAAAAGTCGGGGCTATCCCAGAATAGAATCATCATATATAATGCTTGAATGTTAGATGAACTTGACCCATCTCAAATAGATGACGCGCTTCTCCGCCAACAGTTTGTGGCCTTGATCAATCTGCTTGAGAAAGCCCTATCCGACAATACCCGGCTTAAAGAGGAAAACCTCAGGCTTAAAGACGAAATTACGCGCCTTAAAGGTGGTCAGGGTCGCCCTCCCTTCAAACCAGCTAAAAACCAGGCTCCAATTTCTTCCGAAAAAGAGCGGAGTGAGGTTGTCCCTGGCTATACCCGACCGCCCAAGAAAGAGCCTAAAAACGCCCGTCTTACCATTGACCGGACTGAAATCCTGCAAGTGGACCGCCAAAGTCTGCCCCAGGATGCCCAGTTCAAAGGTCACGAAGAAGTCATCGTCCAGGATGTAGTGTTCCAAACCGAAACCATCCTCTTTCGTAAAGAGAAGTTTTACTCGCCTTCTCAAAGACTAACCTACACTGCCGCTTTGCCCCAGGGCTATGTAGGTCAGTTTGGGCCTGGTGTCAAAGCCTGGGTCCTCAACCTTTACTTTGCCGGTGGCATGAGTGAACCTAAACTTCTCGAATTCCTGCCCACGGTCGGCTTCGAAGTCAGTGCCGGGCAGCTTAGTGATTGGCTGATCAAAGATCAGGAGATATTCCACGCCGAAAAAGCTGAAGTAGTTAAGGCCGGTATCGCTTCCAGTCCCTGGCAGCATCTGGACAGTACTGCCACCACATTGTTCGGCCAGCCCCAACATTGCCATATCCTGTGCAATCCGCTCTATACCGCCTATACCACTCTACCTTCTAAAGATCGGTTGAGCCTACTCAAAGTCTTGTTGGGCGGGGGCGGAGTGACCCCTTTGTTTCGACTAGAGCCGCGTGCCCTTACTCTATTAGAAGAAGCTGGAGTGGCGGCCAAATGGCGTAAGCAGTTAGAAGAGCTACCTGAGCCTGAGGGGCAAGATTGGAGTGAGGCTGAGCTCGACCAACTGCTGGCAAAGCACCTGCCCAAATTAAAGCCGCACCCGACTAAACTAATTAAAGATATACTGGCTATTACCAGTTACCAGGCCCGGCTGGACTACCCGGTGGTCCAACTTTTAGTCTGTGACGATGCGCCTGTGTTAAACGGTCTAAGCAGTGAGTTAGCCCTATGTTGGCTGCACGAGGCCAGGCATTACAAGAAACTGCTACCTCGGACCGGCTATGCTAAACGGCGCTACAGCGAGTTTACTACCCAACTCTGGGATTATTACCGCGAATTGTTAGCTTACCGGCTGGCCCCAGGTGAAGCGGAAGCGGGGCGGCTCTCTAAAAAGTTCGAGCGTATTTTCGCAGTTAGTAGCGGTTACGAGCAGTTGGACGAGCGTAAAAGGGTCACACTCGCCAAGAAGAAAGAGCTTTTAGCCGTGTTAGCTCATCCTGAGATAGCCCTCCACAACAACCCGGCCGAATTAGGGGCCAGACAGCGAGTGCGTAA
>JAYSYV010000708.1:0-1501 GCA_043727245.1 Chloroflexota bacterium
TGGTCGTCGCCGGGTTTGACGTGGTGGGCGCTATGCTAACCGAGTCCGGCCTGAGTTACCTGGGCTTCGGTATTAGCGTACCGATTCCAAGTTGGGGTAACATGCTCAGTGATTCTCAGGTGTACTTTACCAGTGCGCCCTGGATGGTCTACGCGCCCGCATTGGCTTTCTTTGTAACAGTTCTGTGCGTCTACCTGATTGCTGATGGTCTGCGTGATGCCTTTGACCCGCGCCTCCGGGACCGTTAAGCGGTTTAAATCTTTAATAAAGTTGGCTGCCCAGTAGTATGACCAGACAAGCCCGTCTTCTAATTTGTTTTCTACTTTTTGTCCTGGCGCTACTGGCGGCCTGTTCGGACCAGCAAACGCCCACGCCAGTGGGGTCTGGCCCTACTACCGCTGCCATTCTGACCCCTTCGCCCAGTCTTACACCGGTCCAACCGCCCGACCCCACCACAATCACTTCCAGCCCGGCTACTATAGTGCCTACAACGGCGGTTAGCACTATTTCGTCAGTGCCTACTCCGGCTCCAACTTTTACGCCTCGTCCCTCGCCCACTATTGCGCCCTCAGTTACTCCAACTCCGCTGCCGGTAACACCTACGCCTTCGGTAAGGCCTTTGCCGGTAGTGCCGCTTCAGCCGGTCCGCCGGGCAGGTGGCACGCTAACTGCCGGAGTGCTTGATAGCGATTTTAAGTTGCGTAGCTTTTTGCCCTATGCCGCCGATTTAAGCGAGGTTTCGCGCCATCTTCAAGCCCTTACCTGGAATGCAAGTTTACTTTATCTCGACCCGGTAAAACTTGAATGGAAACCGCTGGCGGCAAAAGCTTTACCCACGCTTGACAGTGATGGCCGCAAGCTGACTTTCCAGTTGAGGACGGATATTTTCTGGAGCGATGGCAGCCCTATTCTCGCTACTGACTACATTTTTGCTTTTAATAGCGCGTTAAAAGAAACTCGCTACCCTCACCTGGCTGAATTACAGCACATTAAAAGCGTGGAAGGGCCGGACAACCGGACGCTGGTCTTTACCTTTGACGACCGTTACGCTACCACTTTTGAAACTATCAAACTTATCGAACCCTTGCCGGAAAAAGTCTGGCGAAGCTATCCTTTTTCCAATGTTGACCGCAACCCTGAACTTAGCCGCCCCACTGTGGTCAGCGGGCCTTATTTGCCGGATGCTTCCGCCCAGAATTTCCAGGCTCAGGCCAATTATTTCCTGGGACGGCCAAATTTAGACAAAATAAGCCTTGTTTTAGCTAAATCTCAGGCGGAACTGGTCACCGGTCTGAAAGCCGGTAGTCTGGCCTGGACCTTGACCAGCCTGACAGCGGCTTCACTAAGTGATTTGCAGCTTTCCAGCGGTTTAAATATTTATCGCTGGACCACCCAGGATGCCGGGCAACGCTATATCGGCTACAACCTGGCGACTCCTTTTTTGCAAGGGCAGGAAGTTCGCCAGGCTCTGAACCGGACGCTGGATGTGCGTAGCCTGATT
>JAYSYV010000709.1:0-4863 GCA_043727245.1 Chloroflexota bacterium
CGCTCCACGCGCAGGGGAATTGGGATACCTTTTCCGCCAACATAATCAATCATGGAACGGTATATCGGGAAGCCAGGGTCGGGGTAAATTACTTCGTCACCTTCGTTGACCAGGGCCAGGACGGTGTAAAACAGGACCGGCTTGGCTCCCGGCGTGACAAATACGTTTTCAGGGTCGGCCCAATCCAGGCCACGAGTGCGAGCCAGTTCCCGGACTATAGCCTGGCGCAATTCCGGCAGACCGTTGGCCGGGCCGTAGTGGGTATAACCATTGTGCAAGGCTTTTACCGCAGCTTCGATAATGTGCGGCGCGGTATCGAAATCCGGCTCTCCGATTTCAAAATGGACCACCGATTTGCCCTGGGCTTCCAGCAGCCGGGCCTGTCGCAATACTTCAAAAGCTCCTTCAGTCCCCAGCCGTTCGGACCGTTCGGCCAGGTAGCGGTCGGGAGAAGAATTTAGTTCTTTTGGTTCGTCGGTTAACATTTTTGGCCTCCTGCCAGTTTTAAATGCTGACTTTGCCCCAGCGAATTACAGCCGCGCCCCAGGCAAACCCACCCCCGAAACCAGCGACCGCAACCCGCATGCCTTCTTTCAATACATCTTCGCGCACCGCATCGTAGAGGGCTATCGGAATAGAAGCTCCGCTGGTGTTGCCGTAACGCTGCAAGTTCTGGAAAACTTTGCTGGTGGGCAGGTCCAGCCGCGAACGTACTCCCTCGATAATCCGGGCGTTAGCCTGGTGGGCCACCATCAGGTCTACATCTTCGAGTTGCAAGTCAGACACTTTGAGAGCATTGCGGAAAGCGTCAGCCATTCCGCGCACCGCTCCCTTAAAGACTTCGGGACCGTTCATCTTGATAAAATGCTGGCGGTCTCGGATGGTTTCCGCACTGGTGGGCATTTTGGAACCTCCGGCTGGAATCATCAAGTGGGCGGCTTTGGCCCCATCGCTCATCAGCACGACCGTTTCAATCTCACCCAGAGCCGGGTCATCAGCTTGCGCGGCCTGAATTATCGCCGCCCCTGCGCCATCCCCAAAAAGGACACAGGTCGAGCGATCTTGCCAGTCAATCACCCGCGACATAGTTTCCGATCCGACCACCAGGATATTTTTCGCCATTCCGCTGACTATATAGGCCCGCGCCACGCTCAAGGCGTAGACAAACCCGGCACAGGCCGCCCCCAGGTCGAAAGCGCCCGCTTTAGTGGCTCCGATAGCGTCCTGGGTCAGACAGGCCGTGCTGGGAAAAGGATATTCGGGGCTAAGGGTGGCGCAAATAATCAGGTCTAGCTGGTCGGCGGCTAAGTTAGCGGAGGCCAGAGCCTTTTTGGAAGCTTCAATCGCCATGCTCAGGGTGGTTTCTTCGGGGGCTGCAATGCGGCGTTCCCGGATACCGGTGCGCTGTATTATCCACTCGTCCGTAGTATCTACAAATTTTGCCAGTTCCTGGTTAGTTAAAATTTTAGAAGGTAGATAGACCCCTAGCCCGGTAATAGCGGCGCAGGGCAATCTCGTCTGGTTATTCAAGCCTACAAACTCCTCTTTATCGAGTTATTCCGGTTTTAACATGCCTCTGTATAAAAATGAGCAGTCTTATCACTAAACCATTATACGGAAGTTTAGGGCGTGCGTCTACCCTTTGCTAAAAACTTTGCGATAAAGAGCCTCTATCCAAAGATTACCGTTGACACTCGAAAAGGTTGCTATATAATGAAAATAGCACCTTCTGGTTTCCCAAATAGACTCGGGGAAATCACTTCAATAGAGAAAAAAATGAATAAATTTGATCTGGATGGCTTGCGCGGTTCTAAAATTACTCAACTCCGTCCGGTTAGTTTACGAAATAGTTCCAGGAACCGGGCTTTTAAGCTTTACCGTCTGGCAACTCTGCTGGTGCTGGTGTTAGCTTTGTTCATGGCGCTCTTTGCCGGTCAAAGCAGCCTGCCCGGTTCCAGCCAGGCTGCTTTGGGGCAGGCTGCCGTGGCTACTCAGCCGGTAAAAATCCAGAGTAATCTTCCGTTAGCCCTGCCCGATAGCAAAGCAGAGGCTCAGGCTTTTGCCGCACAGCACCAGTCGCAATTTAACTTTGACACCTTAAATCGTTTGCGCCTTGAAAAAGCCGTAGAGCTGGGTGACGTACCGGCCTCCGGACTACAAAGCCAGTCGGGCAACGCTTCCATACTGGTTGCGCCTTCTCCGGCCCTGGTCCAGCCCGGTTTAACGCCGCTACCGACTAACGCCAGCTATTCATCAAACGGTAATTCAGGCATCCTGGCTTATACCCCGGCAAATCAAACTCCGGGTATACCTATCTGCGGTGCTAATCCTGGCGAGGATATTTTTGAGCAGGATAGCGCCGCCGCAACTGCCAGGGATATTACCGCGTTCCTGACACCTACCTTTCGCGAGACTCATACCCTAACGGAGATCAGTAGTAATCCGTCCAACAGTTCCGCCTTTGACGGAGATAATGATTGGGTTAAACTTCGACTGCTTGCCAATACTTCCTATACTTTTTCTACAGCCAACCTTAAACCAAATTACCCGGTGTCGGTGAATACCGTAATTGAACTTTACCGGGGTACATCTACCGCCGCTGTTACGCCAGTAAACGCCAATGACGATGTTAGTTCCAGCAATCCGGCTTCCAACCTGACTTATACCAGTGTAACCGGTGATAATGCCAGTGGGGTTTTCTTCTATTTAAGAATTTACGGCAAGCCGAACGCCAGTTGCTACGGAACCTATGACCTGGTAATCAGCTACACTACCCTCGCCAACCCGGCCGCTACACCCACCATTACCAGCGTTGCCGACACTTGCAATGACGCTTACGAGAACGATAACACGCCGGACCAGGCCAAAGAGTTGCGGGTAACTTATGGCATAACTTCGCCCTTTGACGGCCTGCCGGGTACACCTGACGTTTCCTCGGCCAATAATAATGTTCAGGCTCACCTGATTTGCCCCA
The DNA here is from genome assembly GCA_043727245.1 of Chloroflexota bacterium. Taxonomy (GTDB): domain Bacteria; phylum Chloroflexota; class Chloroflexia; order Chloroheliales; family Chloroheliaceae; genus 54-19. The sequence continues at coordinate 2,975 of JAYSYV010000709.1, forward strand.
CGGCTGACCAGGATTGGGTTTATTTTGATCTGGTCAAGGGCAAACCTTACAGCCTCTTTACAGCTAACTTGAATAATGGCCTGGATACTATTCTGATCTTGTTCCAGTCCAATAGCAGCGGAGTGTTGAACCCACTCTATGCCAGCGATGATTTCCCCGGTATGGGACTGGCTTCCCGGATTGATTTTATCGTTCCGGCTACTACTGGCACGCAAACAGGCGAATTTACCCGCTATTACGCCGTAGTCAAAGACGTGACGGGCAATGGACTTAATAATCTGTCCTATAAATTTGTACTGCAATCGCCCGGTAACCCCAAAGGGGATTGCATTGATAACTACGAACAGGACGGCGTGCAAGCTGATGCCAAAGAAATCCTGATAAACGAAGTCCAGATTCATGTCATTTGCCCGGATGGAGATGCCGATTGGGTGAAGTTTTATGCCAAAGCTGGCCGGACCTATTCCATGAAAACTGCCTTCCCGCCATCACCTGGCCTGGATACGGTCCTCCGCATATTCTCGGTCGTGTTTGACCCGGCCAACCCTACCCTGGTGGTTTCGCAGCGGGAAATCGCCAGCAATGACGATGCCGCCCCCCCCGACCTGAATAGCAAGGTTGACTTCAGTGTGCCAGTGGATGGCGTGTATTATGCCCAGGTCAAAAACAATGGTGATGTCGGGAGACCGGGCCTGACCTACTCGCTAACTTACTCGGTTGCCGGGGGAGCAGCCACTCCCCCAACCGTGGCCCCTACTACCGGCGGTACGCGTTCCACCACTACAGTAGCCCTGACTGCGACTACCGCCAGCCGCGTGACCGCTACTGCCGCTGTTTCCGTGACCATTACGGCTTCGGTTAACAGGGAGGTATTGGCTCTTAAATTCGCTGACCCGGCTTTCCAGAAGCTCTGGTATTATACCGACCTGGCCGTCACTCAAAATCAAACCCAGCGTAGCTGGGAATGGGGACCAAAACCAGGCGTGGTCTTGCAGGAACCTTACGCCCAGTCGCCCGGCGGTTCGCGCCAGGTCCAGTATTTCGACAAGAGCCGGATGGAAATTAATAATCCCAAAGGCGAACGTACCGGCTCCTGGTTCGTTAGCAACGGCTTGCTGGTAAAAGAACTGATTACCGGGCAAGTCGCCATGGGCGATAATGCTTTCGAGCAGCGCAATCCAGCCCGCCTGCAGGTAGCAGGAGATACTACACCGGATAACCCCGCGCCCACCTATGCTATGTTTGACAGCCTGATTACTAACGGTCCGGCCAACCGGGCAACCGACCGGACTGGGCAGGTGGTAAAACAGGGGCTTTCGGCTGAGGGCGCGGTCCAGGCTTTGAGTACCACACCTGAAAACCTCAAGTTAAGCGCCTTTATTAAAGAAACCAGTCATAACGTCCCCCAGGTTTTTTATGATTTCATGCTGGGCAACGGCAAGGTCTACGAAAACGGCTACAAGGAAGGCCAGTTGCGGGATTGGGTCTTTGCGATGGGTTATCCTATTTCCGAACCCTACTGGATTAAGGCCAGGGTCGGCGGGGTCGAGCAGGACGTGCTGGTGCAATTATTCGAGCGGCGCGTCCTGACCTATACCCCCTCGAACTCGCCGGAGTGGCGCATCGAAATGGCAAATGTCGGTCAGCATTACTATTTCTGGCGTTATGGCCGGAGTTTGCTCGAAGAATAAATTTAGCCCTGGCAAGAGGTTATGTGCCACATTTTAGAGGTTCTGGCTTGAGCGTTCCGCGTTCCGCCGTTTACATTTCGCTTTTTTTTGCATACATTTCAGGTTTTGGCTTGATATTGAGCCTGACCGCCTGCGGTTCCGCTACGGCTATCCCCGCCCAAACGCCAGTGCTAGCGACAACTGCGGTGGTTCCAACGG
>JAYSYV010000710.1:0-1500 GCA_043727245.1 Chloroflexota bacterium
CAATTGGAAAGCGCCCTGCTGACCTTTGGACAGGTTGAAATAGGGGCCGAGACAGTCGAAATCCAGGGCGAACAGGCCCGCTTGCGGATAATCTACGACCCGTCCCTGGTTAAAGCTCGTGTCGAAACGGTCAAGGATGTTGATTTGGCGAGTGGCCCGGTGGATATTAGACGCGTTGTTTTCGCGGCTATCCGGCCTGGGAAAACCGCGACCATCCGGCTGAACATTCAACCGATAAATTAGGGCCGCCCCGCATAAGTTTGAGATAGTTGAGTACGAAAGGAAGCCTGTAAGTTATGACAGCAAAAGAATTACCAACCTGGCAAGACCAGGGCGGTGGAGTAAAACGGCGCATCGTGGCTGATGGCGAAAAGCTGATGCTGGTGCAGGTCCACTTTGAAAAAGATGCCGAAGGAACTCTGCACAGCCATCCGCACGAACAGGCCGTTTATCTCTTGAGTGGGGCAGTCCGGTTCACCCGCGCTGACGAAAGTTTCGTGGTAAAAGCGGGCGAGAATGTGCTTGTGCCTTCAGGCACGGTACATGGACTGGTCGCCCTGGAGGAGTCCTTGCTGCTGGACGTGTTTAGTCCGCCGCGTGAGGATTTTCGGAATTAAAAGGAGACGATAACTGCTAAAGATAGACGGACACCAGCATTTCTGGAATTTGCAAAAATTGCCTTTAACCTGGCTAAAGCCGGAAAAAGAGTTGTTATACCGTAATTATGAGCCAGCCCAACTGGCCTCTTTGCTGGACGAATGTGGGGTAGACGGCACGATAGCGGTGCAAGCGGCCAACGACGAGACCGAAACGGACTGGCTGCTGGCATTGGCCCAGGAATACTCTTTCATCAAGGGGGTGGTAGGGTGGGTTGACCTGACCGCGCCTGACCTGCCCGACAGGTTAGCCCGGTTTAAATCTCAAGGTCCATTTTGCGGCACGCGCTACTCGCTGCTGACTGAAACCGTTAGCGGGCCGGTTTTGAACCAGCCAGCCTTTCGAGGTTTAAAGACTTTAGCTGAAAACGACCTGACCTGTGACTTATTGGTGACATCAAGTCAACTTCCGCTTTTCTCAGAATTGTTCGAGACAGAACCAGAGTTGCGCTGGGTAATTAATCACCTGGCCCAACCGCCCCTGAAAACCGGCGATACTCAAACCTGGCAAGTCGAAATGCAGCAAGCCGCTCGCTATCCAAACGTCTTTTGCAAAGTTTCAGGTATGGTTACACAGGCTAATCCCTCTGGCAATTTCGAGGAGCAGGTGTGGCCTTTTTTTGAGCTTGCCCTGGAAATGTTTGGCCCGGAACGCCTGTTGTGGGGTAGTGATTGGCCGGTCAGCCTGCAAGCCGCCACCTACGGGCAAGTTCATGACCTTTTAGCCGCGCTGGTAGCCCGGTTATCGCCGTACGAACAGGCCGCAATCTGGGCCGGGACCGCCTGTAAAGTCTATAAAGTTGAACCAACCAGGGCTTATGAAGCTATAGATAAGCCTCTTTAG
>JAYSYV010000711.1:0-4857 GCA_043727245.1 Chloroflexota bacterium
CCCGCTTGCTCAAAGGTGTTGTCAGCCCATATCTTCCTGGTCTGCCTGCCTAATGCGTCATATTCGAAGCCGGTCGAATGCAGGTTGGCATCTATGATGGTCTTGAGCCGCCCCAGCACGTCATAGTTGTAGCTGGTCTTCTGGCTCAGCGGGTTCGTGACGGAGCGCAAGCAGCTGGCCTCGTCATAGCCGTAGGTAGTGGTCTTCCCGGCTCCATCGGTCTTGCTCAGCAGATTACCGGCTCCATCATAGCTCTGGGTGGTGCTGATAATTGTGCCGCCACTTAATGTTGGGTAAGTGGTCTTATCCAGCCTGCCCCGTACGCCATAGTGGTAGGTGGTGGTTTTGGAATTAGGGTCAGTGTTAGTTAGCTTATGTCCGGCATCATCGTAAGTGTAGATGGTCGGGTTGCCTAACTGGTTGGTTGCCGTAATCAGCCGACCGGCCGCGTCATAAGCATAACTGCTATAGGCTTGACCACCTGGCAGAGAGCCGGTGCCGGAATAAGGGTTATATTCCTTGATCTTACGTCCTACTGAGTCATACTCGTAGAGCGTGGTGGTGGTATCAGCCGTGGCCGCCCCGGCGGCAGTCAGGCCATTCGTGGTGCTAATTAGCTCACCGCCCAGGTTATAACCGTAACGGGTCTGATGCCCGGCCTGGTCAGTCTGAGTTAGCTGGTTGCCACGCCAGTCATAAGTGGTGGTAGCGCTGTAAACTACCCCGTTTACTATCGGGAAGGTGGTTTTAGTCAGGCGGTTGGCATTGTCATAGGTATAGGAAGTGGTCCGGCCTAAAACATCGGCTTCACTGAGCTTGTTGCCGTTGGCATCATAGGTATAGGTGGTCGTGATGGGTGTGGCGGTGTTGTAAGCCGCGATGCTGCCTGTTACCCGGCCCAGGCCATCATAGGTATTTTTGCTGGCAGTACCCACCGCATCGGTCATCACGGTCATACGCCCCAGGTTGTCATAGGCGAAAGCAGTAGTTTTGCCCAGTGGATCAGTTTCAAGCGTTTTATTGCCATACTGGTCATAACTGAAACCGGTGGACTTACCGTTGCCATCACTGCGGCTGAGAATGCTGCCCCGCGCATCGAAGGAATACCCCCCGGCATTACCTAAAGAGTCACTTACACCGGTCGGTAGGAAGCTGGGGTCATAATTAACATTCCAGCTATGGTTCGTGGGGTCAGTAATCGAAACCGGTCCTCCATAAGGGTTGTAAACGGTGGTAGTAGAATGGTTTAGCGGGTCGGTTACCTGGTTCTGGTTGCCGTACTGGTCGTAGGTGTAGGTGGTAATACTACCGTCATTAGCCGTGCGCGAGGTCATCTGGTGCTGTGGGTTATAGGCATACTGAGTAGACCGGTAAACCCCTGCGGCTACCTGCTGGGTTTCGCTGATGACTTTGCCATAAGCGTCAGTCTGGCTGGCCTGAGTGCTGGTAGTAGTGCCATCGGTGTTGGTGATGGACGTAGTACTGCTCGTCAGGTTGTAGCCGTAAGTGGTGGTATAACTGAGCGAGACATTAATCGGTTGGACCACTTCTTTTAGTTTGCCGTCCAGGTAGTAAGTGCTGGTTACAGCGGTGTTGCCACGCGGGTCTACCGCCCCCTTGAAGAGATGGGCAAAACCAACTCCATCGGTGGTGGTGTAATAGCTGTAAGTCAGGCTGATCGGGTTACTGCTGCCGGGCATAGTCTGGGGCAGGGTTACTTTAGTCAGGTCGCCGGTAGTGTTGGTATAGGTAAAGACCTGGCCGGGCTGGTTGGTTACGGTAATAGTGGTAATGCAGTTCGGGCAACTGGAACCAACGCTGGTATCCCGGCCAAACTGGACCAATTTACCCAGGTCGCCTTGCAGGCTGCTACTACTGATGCCAGTATCATCAAAATTCAGAATATTGCCGCTCAAATCAGCCAGTTTGGTCAGTTTGAATTTGCCGCTGCCATCTTTGGCGATGGTGTAAACCCGGCCATAGGCGTCACGATACTGGTAAGTGGTAGGGTCGTAGCGGCCGCCAGGGAAGCAGGCATAGCCGCCACTGGTTCCAGCCGTAATCAGCACACCACAATCACTTTGGGTCAGGCTGCCATAGACACCGGCTTCAGCGGTATACTGAGGCAGCAACAAATAGCCTAAAAATCCGCCAGGAGATTGCGGGGTGAAGAAGAAGGTAGTGCGTTTACCATCAAGAAGAGTAAGGGTTACATCACCAGCCTGGTTAACCTCTAATTTGGGACTGCTGATGGAAAGGTCCCAGCCATAGCCGAAGTCACCTAACTTAGCCCGGTTCAGGCTGTCATAAGTGCGGCCAATTACAACCGGTAAACCGGCTACCGGCACGGTTACATCGGTAAGAGAGAAAGCTACCCGGCCCGGCTTGTTTTCACCGGCCACGTTGATGAGAGCCAGGCTGGCGCTGGGAGAACTACCCGCGTTTTCACATACGCGGATAACATAGGCCCCGTTGGCTAAAAGACTGGTATCCAGCGTAGCCAGCGTTTGTCCGGCATTAACCGCCTGACCACTGGCAAGAACCCTTACCGAACTTGGGTCAGGTGGAATGTTAGGGTTGACAACCGGCCAGTAATCAACCGTTCCGCTGAATATCTGGGTGTTGGGAGTTATATTGACGATGCCCGATTGTTGACTGCGGTTAGCCGGGCTAGAAAGCAAACTATTAGCGGCATACGGTACGTTACAGCCGGATGGACCACCCGGTCCTGAGCCAGTTATGACATAACCTGACCAGAGAACCTGGGAAGAAGTGGAGTGGAAAGGCAACCCCTGGTAAGAAGTGGTCGATTGGACCAGGTCGGTACCGGGCACGGTTCCGGTATAAACCAGGGTAGCTTCGCCGTTAACATTCGTAGTCGAAGTTATTTGCTGTGGATTAGCACCATCCACATTGAAAATAACCTGAGAGCCGGAAATCGGTACGCCAGCAGCGGTCTTGAAAGTGCTGGTCAGGGTAGCGCTCGCGCCAGTGTTGGCCGAAACGCTGCCAGGGCTCAACAACATGTTGGCGACCAAAGGCGTATCCATATTCATCCGAATAAAGGAGCTACCATATGGGTTGTAACGGCCACCAGTCTGGTCAGTACAGTCTACAAAATCAATTTCAAAGGGATAAACACCTGCTTCTGGAAAATTGACGATGATCGATCTACCATGAGAATTACCCGGCACATAATGGGTATCCATAACCGGATACTGGTAGATCCCGGTGGTTCCACCCGGATCACCATTACTGACATAGGTGGCTTGCGCCCCAGATTGGGTACTGCCAACACCGAACTTGTAGCTGTCCCCGATATAGAAATTGAATGTTTTGTTGCCAGCGGTAGTTGCTATGATGACACCGGTAAAGGCAGCCTGGAAGTTGGAAAGATAACCTCGCCCGGCCAGGTAACCGTTACGGGAAGCCGGTAAGACTCCTCCACTTGTAGGATAGTTATAAAAGGGTGAATATTCCCCGGCATCCCAGCCACCTTCGTTAAATTGCATCTGAGGGAATTCCTGGGTGAAGGTGGGAATATCCGCGGCAGTTCTATTAAAACTACAATCATAATTTGTATTTGGATAGAACCGGCCCAGAATACCGCTGGTGCTGGTATCGGCGGCCCCGCTAAAACTGGACCAGTAAACGGTGCTTTGATTGGATTGTAATTGGGAACCGCTCACAGTAGTGCTCGCACTAACGGTATCCGTTATTTCGGTCGAACGGGTATAGGTAATAACGGCCTGACCAAGGCTATTGGTAGGGGTTACTATAGTTAAAGGTGAGCCACTTGACCCGGCAATAGTGAAAGTTACACTTTGAGAGCTAATCGGTGTAACACCATGATTTTTAAGTGTAGCAGTTAAAATTTGAGTGGTGCTAACCACGTTAGGCCCACTTACAGCCGGAGTTAACGAAATAGTTACATCAAGCGGCGTATTTGTCGGTTTGTTATTCAGGGTAAAGTATGCCGGAGATGCAATACCGCTGGCCGCAGCCGATACTGAATAATTACCGGCAGTGGCGTTGGCCGTGAAAACCGTGGCTGTTACCAGGCCGCTGGCGTTGGTATTGCCGACATAGGTAGCTGAACTACCGGCAAAGGTACCTTTAGCCCCGGTAGCAGGAGCCGTGAATGTTACCGACTTTCCGCTGATAGGATTGCCACTGCCATCTCTTACCAGGGCTACCAGTGGGCTGGCAAAAGCCGTCGAAATAGTGGTGTTCTGACCCGACCCGGCGTAGACAACTATAGATGAACCACCACTAATATCAAAAGGAGCACTGTCTATAATGCCCAGTAATGGTCCACCATTAGCGCTCAGATTATAACCTGTACCGGCCCGGTCTACTGAAAGCCCGCTAAAAGTAGCTGCTCCACTGACAGCGTTTACCGTAGTGGTGCCACCTAAGATTGCCCCGGAGGTACCTGTTCCGCTCTTGATAGTGAGAGTAATGGGTCCGCTGAAAGAGGTACGCGTGCTACCATCCAGATTTCTTACCGTCACCACCGGCTGGCTGCTCAAGGCTTGACCGGCCTGGGCTCCCCCCGGCTGCGTCCCAAAGCTCAGAGTTGTAAATCCAAATTTAGTAATGAAGCCGTCATTACTGCCGCTAGCCCTGATTTGGTAACCTCCGTTGCTTACCGGGAAATCAACACTCACGGTCCAACCGGTAATGTAGCTATTACCCACTGAATCTACGGCAATGCTCTCAGCCCGGTCATTACCGCTCCCTCCCAGATAAGTGGAGTACGCGTTGGACCATAGTAGGAACCAAAAGAGTCGCTAAGACTAAGAATAAGTGCAAAGTGAGCTTGAGAACAGTCTATTTCAGGTCTTTTATGATAAA
>JAYSYV010000712.1:0-1496 GCA_043727245.1 Chloroflexota bacterium
GGCTTTGATTTTGCCAGCGCTTTTACCAGGGATAACTGGATGGCGACCCAATTTCACCCTGAAAAAAGCGGGAAATTGGGCCTACAGTTGTATACAAATTTTCTAAAATTTGCAGCCGACCTGTAATTGCTTGACACATCCCAAAGCCCCGGTTAAAATGTTAGTTATGATACCTCGTCCAATACTCATAATGGTTTGCCAAGGCAAATGCCGACTCCGGCCAGTTCCGACCTTGCCGGTCCGATATACATTCTAAAGAAGAATACTTCATGGAGGTCATTTAATATTGAACAAAAGAAGATCGTCACTCGGTCCTGGCGGAAATGTTATCGTTTTGGGCCTCGGGGGGCTGGTCATTCTCTTTTTGTTGTGGCAGTTTGTTTTACCTTTTCTCTTTGCTCCGGCCAGTCCGACCGGAACGCCCAGTACAGCCAACAACACCAGTAGTGCCAGCAAAGGTCCAGACCTGGAAGGTTCCATCCTGGATGCTTCTTCTTCCCTGCCCGTAGCCCAGGCAGTTATTAAAGGGGCCGACGGCACGGAGCTAACCAGGACGGATGAAAAAGGCCAGTTCACTATCGCCAAATTGCCGACCGATAAAGACAAGCTGACCATTACTGCGCCCGGTTATGAACCTTTATCACTGCCTCTTACTAAAGAAGCCGCAAAATCCATCCAGCTTACCCAGAAGGTTATTAGCGGGACGCTGGTGGATAGCGAAACCCAGCAACCGATTGCCAACCGGCTGATCCGGGGCGGCAATAAAGCCTCCATTACGGATGATACGGGTAAATTTACTTTTACCGGTCTGACTGATAACACCAAAATTTCGGTGGATCTGGTCGGTTACGAAAAGGCTGAACAGCCTGTTGGAGTCACTACCAGCAGTGGCCTGACAGTACCAATTAAATCTACTATTTTTAGCGGCAGTGTGACCGATGCTCAGTCGGGTAAACCTATTGCCAACGCCCTCGTCAAAAGCCTTGATGATAGCCAGACGGCTATGACCGGACAGGATGGCAAATTTACCTTTAGCGACCTCAAGCGAGATGCCAGCACCGAGTTGAAAGTGCGTGCGCCCGGTTATAAAATCCAGACCCTCAAAGCGACCGACCTGGCTAAAGGGGTCAAAATAGCTCCGTTCAGAGCTAATGCGATCTATGTGCCGGGTGTTTTTGCCATCCGGGCCAACTACCAGGAACTGTTTACCCCTTACCTGGCGATGGCTGACAAAGGCGAAATCAATGCGATTGTCGTAGATATGAAGTTCGATGACGATGGCACGCTCTGGTACAACAGCCAGACACCCCAGGCCAAGCAATACGGCACTATCAAGAAAAAGGGTGAAGACCCTAACATTTTGATTGATGTCAAAGCTATGCTGGCAGACTCCCACAAACACGGCTTGTATGTAATCGCCCGTATGGTGGTAATGCGCGACCCGGCGATTGCCAAAGCTAACCCCGCCTGGTCTCTCAAAAGCCGCGCTACCGGGC
>JAYSYV010000713.1:0-4849 GCA_043727245.1 Chloroflexota bacterium
GCTTCAATTTTTGTTTTCCCGTTACACCTGGGCGGCTCAAATGCAACTAGCCTGGAACTTTCCGCTATTTTTACGCCGCCTTACAATGCCGCCCGCTACGGCATCAGCCTGACGGCCAGCCCACGCCAGGCCGATGTAGTGCTGCTGCTTGGTTCGCTAACACCCAAAATGGTTGGGCCGGTCCTGGACTTGCTGGCTTCGCTGCCGGATGATGTCAAATTGTTACAGGTTGGCTCGGACGCGACCAGTGCCGCCCCGTTTGCCCGCTCTTACGCGGCTTTCGGGCCACTTCAATCATCGGTGGCGAATATTGATGACGCAGGTGGGGCGAATGCCGGTAAAGGGCATTTCTTACCTCCCGGCAAAGCTATAACGGCTTATATTGCCGGCGCTCCACCCGACCCGGAAGTTATTATCGAAGCGATTATAGATGCCTGCCGCTAATTTTTCTTCTCAGGTTTCTTGTGTTAGTATTGCTAGAATTATTTTGGCTCTTTTGAAATGATACTTTGGACAATCCACCTAAAAAAGCGCTGATTATCGGTTTCATTGAAAACAAGGATCGCGCATCCAGGCTCTACGCCTACGCTTTGACAGCGGTGGAAGATGGCGCTCTTTTGATTTGCGCCGATGGCGGTGGAGATGTAGCCCTGGCCTGGGAACTTAGGCCCGCCTGGCTGGTGGGAGATATGGACAGTATTGCCCTGGTCAGCCTGGAAACTCTCCAGCGGACACCAGGAGTGGAGGTGCTAATTGCGCCGGTCGAAAAGGACGAAACCGACCTGGAACTGGCTCTACTGACCGCTCTGGAACAGGGCGCAAGAGATATAACCATCCTGGGCGGCCTGGGTGGGCGGCTCGACCACACCCTGGGAAATATTTATCTGCTGGCGGCTCCGCAACTGGCCCAGGCTGGAGCCACCGCCCGGTTAATGGACGAGTTGGAAGAAGTTATGGTTTTGCAGGGTGGGGAAGTATTAGAGCTAAAAGGCCAACCGGGCGAACTGGTCAGCCTAATTCCGTTGACCCCGGTAGCGCAGGGGATACGCACCGTGGGTCTTTATTATCCGTTGCGGGGCGAGCCGCTCTATATCGGGCCAACTCGCGGCATCAGCAACAAGTTTACCGGGGAAATTGCCACGGTTGCCTTCGAGGAAGGTTTGCTGCTGGTCATTCACCGCTTCGGGCCTGCCTAGCGCCTGATTTCCCAGGTCAATTTTTAGCCGCTAACAGGTGCAATGTTTCCCTATAAGCGGTTTAACTCGTCAGACCTCAAATTAATCCGCTGACTACTGCCCATTATCAACCGGTTCCCTGTAGCCCGGCGGCAATACCGTTAATCGAGTGTAAAATAATATCCATCATCTGGTCGCAGCGGTCGCGGTCCTCGTCAATTACGGACGGGCCGCATTCCTGCCGCTGCCGCTTCAACAAACTTACCTGGACGAAACTGAGCGGGTCTACGTAGGGGTTACGCAGTCGGATAGATATTTGTAACACTGGAATGGTGTCCAGAATTGCTTTCTGGCCGGTAATAAGTAAAATAGCATTGACCAGCCGCCTGTATTCGGCTTCAATCTCCCCGTAAATCTCCTCTCGCAAGGCTTCATCACTCACCAGGGACGCATAGAGCCGGGAAATATTGAGGTCAGCCACCCCCAGACTGCGCTGGGCGTTGTCAATCAGGGTCTTGAAGAACGGCCAGTCCCGGTACATCGTCTGGAAAGTCTGAAGCTGCTCCAGGTTGGGTTCGGTTTGATTTTCGGCAAAAAGGGCCGACTGGAAAGCTGTCCCGGCTCCAAACCAGCCCGGCAGATAGTGGCGGTTCTGGGTCCAGCTAAAGACCCACGGAATCGCCCGCAGGTCGGCAATTCTGGTTCCAACTCCCCGGCTGACCGGGCGCGAGGCCATGTTGAGGCGGCTGAGTTCGCTGATGGGTGAGGCTTCCAGGAAGTAATCCCGGAAACGCGGATTTTCATAAACCAACTGGCGGTAGGCTTGCAGAGCCTTTTCGCTCATTTGCTCCATAATTTCGGAGCGGGTTTCTTCCAGGCCGCTGCGTCCGGCCCGCACTTTCGGGCTGAGGGTGGCCCGGAAGACCGCGTTTGTCACCTGCTCCAGGTGGCGGTGAGCAATCGCTGGGTTGGCGTAACGGGCGAAGATAATCTCGCCCTGTTCGGTCACTTTCAGCCGTCCGTTGAGCGTTCCCGGCGGTTGGGCCGCAATCGCCCGGTTGGCTGGACCGCCTCCCCGCCCGATAGCTCCACCTCGACCATGAAAGAATCGTAAATCAATTCCTTCTTCCTGGCTGACCGCCGCCAGGGCTTTCTGGCCTTTATAAAGCTCCCAGTTTGAGGTCAAAAAGCCGCCATCTTTATTGCTATCGCTGTACCCGATCATGATTTCTTGCATATCGTGGTCAGCAGCCAGAGCCTGGCGGTAAATCGGGGTAAGGTAGAGTTTACGCATCACTTCCGGGGAGCGGCGCAGGTCGTCCACGCTTTCAAAGAGCGGTACGATGTGCAAATCACATTCGATTTCTGGCTTGTCGGGATTTGAACCCTCTTTCACTCGGACCATTCCGGCCTCTTTAGCCAGTAACAGCACCGCTAAAACGTTGCTGGCCTGGTTGGAGAAGCTGATGACATAATTTTCGCAAACTTCCTGGCTGACTTCCTGCTGCATCCGCCGCATCACCCGGAAGGTTTCGATAATCTCGTTCGTTTCAGGGCTGAAATCCAGCTCAACCGGCAGAAGCGGGCGCGGATTGCATGCTTCTTTTTCCAGCAGCTTAAATTTTTCTTCTTCCTCAAGTCTCAGGAAATCTTCGCAGATACCCAACCGCTTGAAGATTTCGGCCAGCGCGACATCATGTTTTCCGCTGTGCTGGCGCACTTCCAGCCCGGCCATGTGGAAACCAAAGACCTGGACCTGGACCATCAAATCAGCCAGCGGCCCATCAGCGATGCGCTGCCCGGCGTTATCCCGCAAGCTGGTTTCAATCACGGCCAGGTCGGCTAAAAGTTCGCTGGGGGCGCGATAGATAGCCGCTCGTTCCCATTCTTCGCCAATCGCCAGACTTCGCCCGGCGGTTGAGGGAGGCAGGCCCAGTTTGAGTGAGGCGGCGGCGGCATCGGACCCGGCCTGGTTCTGCCGAATGGTCAGCCGCAGCCGTTCTTGCATATATGTAATTTTCTGGCGATAAGCTTCGTAGAAACTATGCTGCTCAAGCTCGATAGCCAGTTTGGGCATGCGCCGCCGGTCGTCCATCAGCGAGTTGTAAAGTTCCTGGGAAACTTTGGCCCGGCGCGAACTATTGCTCAGGTAAGTGCTGAGTTTGGTAAGGCTTTTCTGGTAGAGCTTAAGAACGCTGTCTTTTTGCCAGCGGGCAGTCTGGGCGGTCACTTCCGAGGTAATATGGGGATTGCCATCGCGGTCGGCCCCGGTCCAGTTGTTAAAGCGCAAAAAGACCGGCAAAATAAAAGCTTCGCCTGGATAATACTTGAGCAATGCCGCTTCCAGGTCACGATATAACCGGGGAACCATACCATAAATTGAATTTTCAAAATAATAGAGGACATTCGCCACTTCCAGCAGAGGAGTCGGGCGGGTCGGCCTAATATCATCGGTCTGCCACAAAACGCTGACGACCTGGCGCAAATCTTCTTCGGCGGTCTGACGGACCGAGGGTGTCAGGTCTTCGTAGTCCAGCTTTTCGACCAGGCGTTCGATGGCTTCCAGGTGTTCGAGGACCGAGCGGCGGCGGCTTTCGGTCGGATGGGCCGTAAAGACCGGCTCAATCTGCATCCGACTCAAAAGTTTGCGGACTTCTGAGGCCGGAACGCCTTCTTCCTTTAGCTCTTTCAGGGCGGCGGCGATGCTTTCACCGCGAGGTTCAGGCCAGTTCTTGCGTTCGCGCTTTTCCAGAGTTCGTAAACGGCCTCGTTCTTCGGCAATATTTACCAGATGGAAATACTGGGTGAAGGCCCGCACAAGTTGGAAGGTTAAATCCAGGTCCATTTTAGCGCATTGTTCCAGCAAGGCCATTTGACCCTCGTTAGAAAAATTGTCGCGCAATTCGATGCTTTGCTTGCGGATTTCCTCGACCTTATCCAGCAAGGTCTGGCCGCCCTGTTCGACCAGGATGTCCCCAAGAATGCGGCCCAACATGCTTACACTGGCCCGGAGCGGATCATTTACCTGCTGCACATCTTGTTCGCGCTGCCGGGGGGCCGGTACGCTCGGAATCTGGCCGGACAGGCTATCTTCAACTTTCATTTAATCCCTGCTTTTAAAAAATAAACTTGCCGGGCCATAATCTGGGCCAGCGCCATCCAAAACCGCTCAATCTCAACAGCGCTGTTGGAATAATGTAAGACTTTTCGCAACCGGGCGTATCCTGGCGAACCTTCCCAGGTTCATCGCTTATAAGTCGTCCTATTCTCGCCGGAGGCCGGGTTTTCGACTGGCCGGTAAATTAAATAGATTATTTGCCCATCGGTGCGTTTGATACTGCCCGAATTATATCCTTTTGACAGGGCGGCTTCAACTTCGGGCGGCCAGCGCAGGAAAGTTTCGGTAATAATCAGGCTGTAACGCCGGTTTTCCAGGTCTTTGATAAGCGGGGTCGCATCCCGTTTGCCGTTACGTAATAGAACCGAATAAATAAAGTAGTCGCCAACCTGGGAAGCGCGTCCGGTTTCAATTAAGAAGCTGTCTACCAGCACCAGGGGTGGTTTTTCGCCGCTGACCTCGGCCTGATAAGCCTTATTGACCAGCGCCAGCCCATCTCTATAGGGCGCTTCGGAAGCGTTGAAATCCTTCCAGGGACTCCAGCCAATTAACATTC
>JAYSYV010000714.1:0-1495 GCA_043727245.1 Chloroflexota bacterium
AAGCCTGTTCATGCCATCTTTTTCTGTTTCTTCTTCTCAGGATTAAACAGGCATCAGCGGGCAAATTACGGTATAGAAGGGACAGCCTGGACAATGATGGTCCGGCTTAGGTGAGAAATCGCCTGCCTGGAGAGCTTGGAACCCGGCTTCTAGCTTGCCCAGTAAACCGATTGATTTAATCTGCCCGGCCTGCCAGCGCCGGTAATCTACCGCCTTTTTGTAAGCTTTTGAAAGAATTAGCTGCTGGACTCCCTGACGGTTGGTCGTTTCCAGGACTACCTGGTTACCCGGACGGCCCGGTTGACCGGGGAAAGCCAGGGCGTAGAGGGTCGGTAGATAATAGTCGTCCGTTCCCAGCTCGTCTTCGGTTTTGTAAGGACGCCGGACCAGGGTTTTGACCAATCTCAGGCTGCCATGTGCCAGGGTTTCCACCCGGTCAACATGAAAAGTTATAACACTGCGAGACAGCGTGACCCGGCACAACCGGTTATATTCAATACTGACCGGTTGGTCCTGCTCTAGTCCAGATTTAGCCTGATAATGCTGCCAGATTTGTTCAACTACTGCCGCTCCCCGGTGTCGCTGGTAATCGGCGGCGGTTACTTCCAGCGGCCCGGTTGGTTCTGAAGGCAAGCCCAGTTCAGCGGTGGACTCTGGCTCTCCTTGCTGGTCCGGTACAGTTTTGGACGGCCATAAAGCGTGATACTGCTCAAGTACGGTCTCCAATGAGGGCAAAGCCTCACCCACCAGGCGGGCCTGGTCCAACTCACGCCGGGTCTGGCGCAGACCCTCATAGAAACGCGCCTTATTCTCGTCCCGGTTGGATTGGCCTTTCAAAGTGTGTTTGTAAAAATAGCGGCTGGGACAGCGCAGATAATCTTTCAGAGCATAGTAATTTATTTCAGTCAGGAGGTTTCCCTCTGCCGCTGAACTCTCTTGTCCGGTTAATTGAATAACTAATTTTTCAGTATGCGGCAGTAGAACCGGCGGTGGTTCGACCACTTCAAGGCGGCTCCATAATTCCGGCGCGGCCTGGCGGTGTTCCATTACCGGCCGCAGCACCTGGCCAGGTGTCCGGTCCCGGCCTGGTTTGACCGCAGTTTCTTCTTCACTGGAGGCGGTTGAAATTGGGGCTTCTTCGCGCCTGGCCCAGCTTAGAAAAAGGTTGTCCCTGGCTCGCGTCACTCCCACGTAAAACAGACAGGCCGCGTCGTGTTCCTGGGCCTCCGGCTCTTTGAAGTGAAAGCCGGGAGGAGCCGGTTCCAGCACGTCTGACATACTCTGACGCTGGCGCAGACCCTCATAGAAACGCGCTTTATTCTCGTCCCGGTTGGATTGGCCTTTCAGGGTGTGTTTGTAAAAATAGCGGCTGGGACAGCGCAGATAATCTTTCAGGGCATAGTAATTTATTTCGGTCAGCAAGTTTCCCATTGCCGCTGAACCGTCTTTCCCCGTTAATTGAATAATTGACCTTTCAGAATCGGGTAGTAGAACC
>JAYSYV010000715.1:0-4847 GCA_043727245.1 Chloroflexota bacterium
GTTCTGGCGCGAGGTAGTAGATAGAGCCGCCGTGGAAGCGCCGGACACCCTGTTATTAGCGGAGGCTTTCTGGATGCTGGAAGGCTACTTCGTGCGCACGCTCGGTATGCACCGGGTCTATAACAGCGCCTTCATGCACATGATCCGGGACGAGGTTAATGCAAAGTACCGTGCTTTGATTAAGAACACGCTCGAATTCGACCCGGAAATTCTCAAGCGCTATGTTAACTTCATGAACAACCCGGACGAGCGTACAGCGGTGGAACAGTTCGGTAAAGGTGATAAGTATTTTGGAGCTTGTACGCTGATGATCACTTTACCGGGCCTACCCATGTTCGGGCACGGACAGCTCGAAGGCTTCGCCGAGAAATATGGCATGGAATACCGCCGCGCCTACTGGGACGAGCGAGTGGACCAATGGCTGATCGAACGGCATGAGCGCGAAATTGTTCCCTTGCTGCATCGCCGCTATCTTTTTGCGGGGGTCGAAAACTACCGGCTTTACGATTTCAAAAATACCGATGGCACCGTTAACGAAGATGTTTTCACCTACTCCAATCGGGCCGGTAGCGAGCGGGCTCTCGTCGTGATTCATAACAAGTTTGGGACGGCCCGTGGCTGGATACGGACCTCTGTGGCCTTCATGGTTAAGACCGGCCAGGCCGACGAGAAAGGCTTACAGCATAGTTCGCTGGTCGAAGGTCTTGCCATTGGCAGGGGAGGTAATCTTTATACTATCTTCCGCGATCAGGTGAGCAGCTTAGAATATATCAGACCTAATTCCGAGTTGGAAGAACGCGGCCTTTACCTGGAACTAGACGCCTACAAGACCCATGTTTACCTAGATTTCCGCGAGGAGCAGGATAACAAATGGCATCACTACGGCCACCTGGTGGAATACCTCAATGGGCAGGGTGTCCCCAGTATCAGTGAAGCCCTCCGCGAAACCTTCTTGCAGCCGATTCATGCTCTCTATCGGGCCGTCGTCAACGCGGACCTGGTCCGGCGCATCCTGGCGCAGCGAACCGCGCCCGATAAGGATTTGGCATCGTTACCCGAAATAGCCAGTCGCGATAAAGAAATGTCAACACTGCAGGAGATAGAAGCCAAGACCCCAGAAACACTAACTCTTGAAGACATTGCGGCAGTGCCAGGTGAAGACGACAACCTGGAAGTTAAGAGCGTCCGGGACTCGGATATCAACGAACAAAGGCAAAGTGAAATCGTTATTGCCGAGGCTGAGGTGGATGCCAGGGCAGAACTGCTGGACGAGGTTGAGCAGAAGACTCTGCATTTGGTCCAGGAAATCAAGGCCTTCACTAATGGCACCGGCAATGAGGTAGCCCTGGCTCAAGAGGTGCGTACAAAGCTCGAAATGTTGCTTCAACTCGATAGGCTGCCTGAAGACTCGGTACTCGCTAGCTCGCTGGATAGTGCGGTTGGCCTGGATTATATTCGTTCAAGTCTGGGTGACAAGGAGTGGACCTGGGGAGCAATCCTGGCCTGGCTGTTCACACATCCGTTAGGCAGACTGGTAACTGACAGCGACTTTGATGCGCAAAGCCGCAGTTGGGTAGACGAGTGGCTGTTGCGCAAAATTATCGCGAATATGTTCCGCGATTTGGGGGCGGATGAAGCTACTGCATCACGAGGAATTCTGCTGGTAAATGCGCTGATCAGCCAGCAGCGGGGTCTGGTGTTACATTCAGCGGAACCTAAGCCAGCTTACCGGGTGTTAGAGGCCTGGCTCAAGGATAACGATGTGCGTGGATTTCTGGAAGTGAACCGCTACCAGGGGGTGCTATGGTACAACAAGGAAGCGTTCGACCAGTTGCTTGGACTGTTGCTCTTAGTGGAAGTGGTTGAAACAGCAAGCCAGCCGCAGCAGGAGAGTGAAGAAGTCAATACAGGGCTTCGCAGCACATACGCTATAGTCAAGACACTGCAGCAGGCTCAGGCAAAATCGGACTATCGAATTGATAAATTGCTGGCTGTGGTGCGAGGTGAAGCTGGTCTGCAACCTTAAACCAGGACCAAAATGAAAGCTAGTTTCTGCTAGAATTTATCGTTTTAATTTTTAGCGATAAAAGCAGAGGTTAAGAAAATGAACGGTCACAAGCACAATCGAGAGTATAAGATACAACGGAATGGGCTAAATTTTCTTATCGACTATTTTAGGCCAAATATTGCTCCGACCCGCTGTACTTATATAATAGATGAGAACACCAGAGTGATAGATAGGTTCAGTCCTGTACCAGCGGTGCAACCGCCCTAGCCAGATAAACCTCTATGACTTTGGGCAATCTTATTGGTTCAACCATATCTAGCGGCGTGACCGCCAATATAAGTTTAATGGCCCAATATGAGCGAAGGTGTAACCAGGGGCAAATTGTTAAGCGTTTGTTCTAAAGTTCAACTTTGAGGATTATTTTGCCCCTGATAGCTGCTTTGATATTAAAATTGGCAAGTAGGATGCCGACTTTCATAGGTTACGGCACGCGTGGTTGCAGCAATGTTTAAATTCGGCCTACAAGGGCTGGCCCCCGGAAAAGAATGCTCTCGATTCGTGGTTTCTCGTTAAAGAGCAAAATCAGGCTGGAATGTTGCTCAATAAGTCACCCAAAAACTCTGTCTCTTTATTTTGGACCGGGGCATAGTCTATGCCCGGAAATTCCCGGTATTCAAAATAGTCAAAGTCGGCCACGCTGCGGCATCCGGTTAAATCCTGGGCGCACATTCCGATAAACGAGCCGGTAAAAGAACCTCTGGCGCTGGCGCAATATTCGTCCGACAGCCTCGACGACGCCAGCACGGGTCCAACTTTATGCCAAGTCTGGCCGTCCTGGCTATAGTAAAACTGCAACGCGTCATAATCAACGGTTACTTTTAAATAAATACGCTCTAACCTGTCCAGGCTAACTGGCAGGTCTAACGGTTCGGAATATTCCCCTCTATCACAGTCCATAATTCGAAGCGATTTACCGGCTTCCTCATCATAGCTCACACACAGATAGAAATAGTTCCGGGTATCGTATAGGCAAATCAAACCGGCCATTTGCTGAAAGGTTTCCGGCTCGAACTCCAGACAGGTTTCGGCTTCACACCGGAAAGCTTGCTGCCGACGGGCAATCAGGCTCTGGCGGTTCCACGAACTGAGCGATTCCATTCCGCGCAGCCGCAAATAACCGGGCCGCTCGGTAAGGCTCAACCAGCATTCATCCACCGGAATCCGCAAAGAGTTCAAATCAATACTCAAGGCGGGCGAATCGAAATCGTCACGCTCCAGAGCCGATTCAAAGGGGAAGGCCGGTAAGTCAGGGGCCTGCACTTCCACGTCCGGCTTGTTGGTGCCGTTACTCAATTGCAGCCAGCCATCGCTACCCCAATAACACTTTTGCAAGGCCGTTTCCCGGCCCAGGTTGCAGGCCAATTGTGGTTTCAAGGGCCGCCCGACCAGGTGAACCATGTACCATTCGCCCTGCTGGGTTTCGACTAGCGAAGCGTGTCCTGCTTTCTGCAAAGGTAGTTCGCGGTCGTCAGAAGAAGTCAGCACCGGGTTTTGAGGGTGGACTTCGTAGGGTCCAAAAATATCTTTGGAGCGGGCCATCGTGACGGCGTGTTCGTAGACCGTACCTCCTTCGGCCGTCAAAAGGTGGTAGTAGCCGTCGCGCCGGTAGAGGTGCGGCCCTTCCGTCACCTTGATAGAGGTGCCCTTAAAGATGTTGCGAATAGGGCCGACCAGTTTTTGTTCGGACGGCGAATATTCCTGGATTAAAATCCCGGCAAAAGTATTGCGGTTGGGCCGGAAGTCCCACTGCATATTTAGCAGCCACTTGCGGCCATCCTCATCGTGAAAGAGCGAAGGGTCAAACCCGCTGCTGTTTAGGTAAATCGGTTCGGACCAGGGCCCAATGATGTCGGTAGCTGTCACCAGATAATTATGGCTGTCGTTATAAATCCAATCCAGGCTTTTGACATCGGTATAAATCAGGTAGAACATCCCGTCGTGGTAACTCAAATCGGGTGCCCAGACCCCAGCCGAATTGGGATTGCCTCTTAAATCAAGCTGTGAAGTCCTTGTTAGGGCGCGGGAAAGCAAATGCCAGTTAACCAAGTCCCTGGAATGGTGAATCTGGACGCCGGGGAACCACTCGAAAGTGGAGGTGGCAATATAATAATCATCACCTACCCGTATGATGGAAGGGTCAGGATTAAAACCTCTCAAAACAGGGTTTTTGATAGTACTCACTTTTTTTCCATTCTTTTTGCCTTTGGAAACGCCCAGGTCCATTAGCCCTTGACAGCCCCGGCTGTTAGTCCGGCCACCAACTGCCGCTCGGCCACGAAATAGAATATTACCGCCGGAACCATTGATAGGGTCACAAAAGCCATAATGGCCGCCCAATCGTTGCCATACTGTCCCTGGAACTGCATTACTCCCATCGGCAGGGTCCACAACTCCTCTTTATTCAGGACAAGCAGAGGCAAGAGAAAATTGTTCCAGCTTCCGACCAGGTTCAGCACGCCGATGGTTGCCAGGGCCGGGCGCGAAAGCGGCAATAATATCCGCCAGAAAAAACCAAAGGTGGTGCAGCCGTCGATATAGGCGGCGTCTTCCAGTTCGACCGGTATCGTACGGAAAAAACCTCGCAGAATAAAAATTGCAATTGGCAAACTAAAAGCCACTTGGGGCAGGATGATGCCCAGCAAGTTATCCAATAAATTGGCCTGGCGCAGGGTAATATAGAGCGGTAATACTGCTACGGTCAGTGGGAAAAGTGTACCCAGGAGAAAGAAATTGAAAATAATCTCTCGTCCCGGAAAAGACATCCTGGCGAAAACGAAGG
>JAYSYV010000716.1:0-1494 GCA_043727245.1 Chloroflexota bacterium
TGCCCGAACTTTATCAATTGGTGCAATATTTAACTTATCCAACTCAGCTCGAACGATTGCAGACCAAAGTTTTAGAAACTCTCAAAGGCGAAAGAAAGGCTGAAGGTCTCCTCCTTGTTGCTGGTTTAAGCCGGATAATCAAGTTAATGGATAGCAAGAATGATTCTTTGGGAAGCCTGGCAACCGCCCTATCGCCCTTTTTAATGGGATCGGTTTCCTCATTATTAGTTGCCAATCCTACTGCTAATTCTTACACAATTGAAGAGTTACTCAAAAAGCCAGGTTTAATTCGCCTGGGTTTATCTGTGGCCGATAACCCACGAATTGCTCCAATGCTTGGCAGGTTAATCCTGGCCCAGTTTACTTTTGCTGTTCTATCGCCTGGTTGCAACACCAAAATTTTAAAGTTAGCCGCCGTTGATGAAGCCCATAACTTTATAACTCCAGGTATTGCTAAAGGCATGGCTCATGCTAGAAGTAATAAGGCGGGGTATCTCCTGGCTGTTCAGGCTCTTTCCCAGATTGAAGATAAAGGCCGCCCGCTTCTCAATACCATCTTCGCGGCATCGGGAACCAAGGTAGTTATGGCAGGAGTGGGTGATGAAGACGCCGAACGTTTTTCTAAAACTTTTGGAGAGGTTGAATTACCCTATGTAACCCACAGCCAGAGTAGCAGTCAGATAAGCGGTCGGTCTAGCAGTGCCAGCCGGACAAGGGGTCATGAATTGGAATTTTTCACCGGAGGAAGTGGGACCGAACACAGGTCAAGTACTGGGCAAAGCAGAACCAGTATAAAAAATTCGGTGAGCGGGGAAGGCAGTAACCAGCAGTTGCGATTAAGAAGGCTTTTTCTGCCCTCAGAGATCCGCTCATTACCCTTGAGGTATGCCATTATCGAGTCAAGTGACGCCCAGGGTCAGCGGTGGCCTGCTCAGGTGGTTAATATGGACCGGAAACTGGTGGCTGAACTCGAAGAAAAAATACTGGCAGAGGCAAAGAAAGCTGGTAAAGGGCGTTTCAAAAGAAACGTAGAGGAAGATTTAGGCCAGTCAGTAATTGAACCTGAAGAGAAACTTGAAAAAGAAAATTTTACTCGACCTACTTTCAGGATGGTAAGTTTGAATGTTGAAAAAAGGAGAGCGGGCCAGGAAGCTCCTGTTGAACGAATAACAGAAAAAAAGGAGGACGAGGACGTTCAAGAATTGGATGATACTCCGAATACCGCAGTTAGTCCTGTTCAAAAATCAAGGGATGAGGAAGTAAAGCAGCCAGTGGAGCAAAAAGAAAAACCGGCTCAAGTTGATCCGCTTGAAGAAATAATGTTTGGTAAATTTGAAGGTGAGGTATGAGTAATCCAGGCCAGCCCATCAGGCCTTATTCCCCTGGCATCTTCATCCAAAGTAAGCTTTTGCCAACTAACAATCGAAATTTTCGGGCCCACTCCATCCTAGAATTTATCGGGACAGATGGAATAGCCAGCCTGGAAAATTTGCA
>JAYSYV010000717.1:0-4840 GCA_043727245.1 Chloroflexota bacterium
CCGGTCGCGCCGCCCTGGGCATAAGTCGTAGCCGCCTCTATCAGCAATTCAATCGGGATACCTGTCACCTCGCTGGTCCGTTGGGGATGCCATTCGTTCAACGAAGCCTGCCACTCGGCCAGCCCTTCTACGTGGGAATCTACGAAGCTACTGGCGTGCAGATTTTGGTGCAGGATAATATGGGCCAGGCCGTTGTAAAGAGCCGCGTCAGTGCCAGGCCGGATTTGCAGCCAGAGCGTGGCCCGGTCGGCGAAAGCCACCTTGCGCGGGTTGACCACAATAGTCGCTGGTTTGCGGCGCTGAATGGTTTCTTGCAGCATGTAAGCCATTACGGGGGCAGTCGTATCCAGGTCGGCCCCCGTAATAAAGTAACACCCGGCGTAATCCTTGAGGTCTTGAATTGTATTGGTCATGGCGCTGAGTCCGAGCTGGTCTTGCAGGGCCACGATAGAAGCGGCATGAGTAAACCTGATCGGGCTATCAATATTGTTGGACTGCTGCAAGCCGCGAGTGATTTTCTGCAAGAGATAATTTTCTTCGTTGGAAATCTTGCCGCTGGCGATAGCCCCGAACTGATCGCCTTTGAACTGGCCCATACGATTGTTGAGGATGCTATAGGCTTCATTCCAGGAAATTTCGACAAACTGGTTATCTTTGCGTAAAAGCGGCGAAACCAGGCGGTCGCGGCTGTTAATATACTGGTAGCCATAGCGGCCTTTGACGCAAGAGCGAGCGTCATTCACGCCGGTTCCTTCGTGGAAAGTCACTTTCTCTACCAGGCCGGTGTTGGCTTCGGTTTCAAAGTTCATCTGGCAGCCCACCGCGCAATAATTACAGGTCGTTGCGGTACGCTTCATGGTCCATTGCAGACCGTTATTTTCGTACTGAACGTGCATCAGACAGCCGACCGGGCAAACTTCCACGCACATACCGCAACTAGTGCAGGGCGATTTGGTCAGGTCGGAGCCAAAGGCCGAGTCGATATAAGTCGCGATGCCCCGGTTGACGAAGGCCAGGGCATGCGCACCGATTAGTTCGTCGCAGACCCGTACGCACTGGCCGCAAACCACGCAGCGGTCGCGTTTAATCAGGATGGCCGGGCTTAAATAGTCCTGCTCGAACCACTGTTTCTCGCGGGCCATGCGGTTTTCGGTCATGCCGTAATGCCAGGTAGCGTTTTGCAGGTCGCAGGCCCCTGAAGCCGGGCAAATCGAGCAGTCCAGCGGGTGGTCCACCAGCAAGGACTCCATGATAAACTTTTTGACCTCACGGACTTCCTCGTTGGAGTTTTCGGTGAAAGCAACCATGCCGTCTTTACACTCGGTCGCACAGGCAATATCAAACCCCAGACCCCACTTACTGACCACGCCCACGGTGCACATGCGGCAAGCTCCAAATGGGCGCATATCGGGGTGAGCGCAAAAGTTGGAGATATAGATACCGGCCGATTTGGCGGCCTGAATTAGAAACGTGCCTTTAGGTACAGTAACATCAATGTCGTCTATCGTTACTTTTATCCCGTCCGCCATCTACTTCAAACTCCTTATTGTTTCCTGGTTCTAGTAAAAAGAGAAAGCGTAATGCCCCTTACTGGGGGCCACCTGGCAAGGCTAATTCGTAAACATCCCGGCCATTGTGGGCCGCCGCATAATTCGTATCGGCGGGGACACCGTATTCCCAAACCTTGTCGGGGGTATGTTCCATCGGGCAGACATTGGCCCGGCAATACCCGGCCCGGATATGCTGTAGCAACTCCTGTTTGAACTCGTCAATCGCCAGCATATTGAGGACCGGCAGTGGGGCGGCCTGGCCCAAGCCACAGATGGAATGCTCAATGACCATCTTACTCAGACCTTCCAGCTTGGCAATATCGGCCTCTTTACCGTCCCCATTCTTAATCCGCCAGAGCATTTCGGTTAGACCCTCAGTCCCGATGCGACAGGGGATACATTTACCGCAACTCTCGTCCCGGTTGTAGCGCAAAATGTAATAGCAGGCATCCACGATACATTGCTGGTCGGTATAGGCGGTCAGGCTGGCGCTGCCCATCAGGTTGGAGTACTTTTTATCACCGTAGGTGTCAATATCGAACATTATGTCAAACATCGAAGCGGGCCAGGAACCGCCAGAAACTGCCCCTGTCTGGACGGCCCGGATAGGATGGGCTGGGTCGGCTGGTCCGCCCGCCACGATTTCAATGGCATCCCTCGTCGGGCCGCCAAAGGGAATTTCGGCAATACAGGTCCGGGCGAACGGGCCGGAAAGCGAAATTACTTTCGTGCCTTTGCTCTTGGCCGAGCCAAAGCTAGAATACCAGGCCGCCCCTCGTAGCAGGATAATCGGGGCATTGTTGAAGCTTTCCACATTATTGACCAGGGTCGGCTGGCCCCACAGTCCAGCTTCAGCCGAGCGAGGCGGTTTCACCCGTGGCATTCCGCGTGTACCCTGGATACCGAACATCATAGCGCTGGCTTCACCCGAAATATAGGCTCCCGCCGCTATAACCACCTTTACATCGCAGGTAAATTTGGTCCCCAGGATATTTTCACCCAGCAGACCCATCTTGCGGGCATCCTCCACCGCTTTACCCATGCGTTTGTAGGCCAGGGGGTGTTCCGAGCCAACATAGATATAGGCTTCGGGAATATCGGTCGCCACGCAGCCAATAAGCAAACCTTCCAGGATCGAGTGGGGGTCGCCCTCGAAAATCCGGCGATCTTTGAAAACATTCGGCTCGCCTTCGTGGCCGTTGACGATAGCATAACGGGGTGTTCGTTTGATGCTGCGGACGGTTTCCCACTTGATACCCATCGAGAAAGCCGCGCCGCCCCGCCCACGCAGGCCGGAAGCCTTGACCTCGCTGACAATTTCGTCGCCGGTCATATCGAAAAGTGCTTTTTCAAGACCGGCATATCCGCCCTGCCCGATGTAATCTTCCATGCTTTCGGGGTCAATATCGCCGCAGTGGCGCAATACGATGCGCTGTTGCAAACGGCCCCAGTCGGTGCTGCCGATATGGGGGATACCCTGCCAGTCGGTTTCAGTGGTGGTGGCCCACTTGTAATCGGGATAATCAATATTATCTTTAAGCCAGGCAAAAGCGTATTCGGGGCAAGGGTCGTTACCCTGGACGTAACGCCGGAACAAGTCTTCGGCGCGAGCCTCGTCCACGTGGCCGTAAAGTATCCGGGGATTGCCCGGTTTGGAAATGAAAACGGTCGGCTCCATCCACATTGCCCCAAAACCGGCTGTAACTCTTACTTGAACGTCCTGGCCGGGCGAACCTTCGGCCAGTTGGCGGAAGCGGGCCAAGCCCTTTTTGGCTCCGGTCATCACCGAGCCGCCATCAATTACACACTGAATGACCGTCTTTTCCCGGAAAAGCTTATCACGGGCATTTTTAAACCGGGCGCGGAGCTGGATTAATTCGTTCCGATCCATTCTATGCTCTCCTCTAGTCTATTCGTGGCTGGAATGGCCCCCGCCCTGGGCGGTCTGGTCAATCAGTTCTAGTAACTTTTCAGGTGTAACATTGCCGTAGAAGATATGGTCAATTTCGACCATCGGCATCAACTGGCAGGCTCCAAAGCAGAAGTTAGCCCGCTCCAGGATAAATTTGTTATCGGGAGTAGCCTCACTATAATCAATCCCCAGCTTTTCTTTAGCAGCCCGGTGCAACTTTTGCGAACCGCAGACATAGCAAGCCAGACCTTCGCACAGCAAAATGCGGTGTTCGGGCTGTTGCAAGGCTCGAAAGTCGCTATAGAAGGTGGCAACTCCATAAATCTGGGTCAGGGGAATATTAAACTGTTCCGAAATAAGAGCGGTCAACACATCCGGGATATAACCATATTCGTGCTGGATTTCTTGAAGCATCGGGATAAGCGCTTCGTTGGCGTTCCAGGTAGTGTAACGCTCCATAATGG
The DNA here is from genome assembly GCA_043727245.1 of Chloroflexota bacterium. Lineage (GTDB taxonomy): Bacteria > Chloroflexota > Chloroflexia > Chloroheliales > Chloroheliaceae > 54-19. The sequence continues at coordinate 3,927 of JAYSYV010000717.1, forward strand.
CGGTTGCTTTCGCCAGCTCAATACTACCACCCGGATTAGAACCCTCTGAAGAGCCTCCTCGTGTTATTGACAGCGACACCGGGCCACCTCCACTTTCAAGCCATTATTATAAATATAACCGAGCCTACTAATTTTATTTCCTTCTAGTAAAAGCTATTCCTAATTATAGCATCTTGCCCGCAAGCGGTAAAGATAATCGGAAGGCTTTTGTGATTTTTTTAGTTATGTGTTGGTTAAGGCTTCCGGTTCAGTCAATTTAACTTTAAAAATATTGCCCTACTATGTTACAATCGTAACGAACCAAAATAATTAAAGGCGCGGTTGCTTCGCAATAGGGTAGCAGGAGTAGTTTTTTAACATGTCTGGCAGAAATTTTTACAGCTACAACGATAATACCTTAAAAGCCCCCGGCGCGGGGGTGGATTTCCACATGCATACCCTGGCAAGTGATGGCCTGTGGACTCCCGAAAAGTTGATTGAAACCGCCGCTGACCAGGGCTTGCGGCTGCTAGCGGTTAGCGACCACGACACGATTAAAAGCGTCCGGCCCGCCCAGGAACTCGGCGCGAAACTCGGCATTAAAGTTATTCCAGGCGTGGAAATTACCATCAACTGGAAGAACGCCATGTATCACATGTTGGTTTTTAATTTCAACCTGGACGACCCCGGCCTGAACGACCTGCTGGCCGACACCGATTTGCAAGTAACCATCAAAAAGCAGGAAATGATCGTAGGTCTTAAAAAACAGGGCTATAAACTGGACAAACTTGACGGGCTGAAAAACGCCGACGGCAACTATCAGGCGGTCGAAATCGCCCGCGCCCTCTACCACGGCGGCGAAGTAGCGACCTTCGACCAGGCTCTGCGACTTTGCCGCGAAGTTGGCCTGGACCGGGTTTGCTCCCAGTCCGCCG
>JAYSYV010000718.1:0-1493 GCA_043727245.1 Chloroflexota bacterium
TCCGGCGGATGCGCCCCAATAGGCCGCTGCTCGTTGGCATTTTTGTAGAGGTCGGTCGGTAGAATCGGCCCGAACTGTTCCAGCCGGATTTTGGCTCCAACCGGAACCTGGGCAACCACCCATTCCGCCGCCAGTTTGCGAGTATCCGGCTGCATGAAAAACCGGTCGGTCAGGACCGCGTGCAGCCCGGCGAAAAAGAAAAAACTTGTAAATAAAACTAATACCAGGGCGGTCTGCCCTACCGAGCCAGTTTTCGAGATTTTAACACCGGGCCAGCGGGCTACCAGCCACCCGGCTACCGCCACCAACAACACGCCGCTCAGAACTGCCAGCGAAGGCAACAGTGGCAGCATGTTACGGGCGAAATGAACTTTGGCTGTCGAAAAAAAGAAATAGGCTAGAAAAGGAAAGGCTATGGTCAACCAGTCGGCCCGGCGCTGCCGCACCAGAGCGAAAAGTACCCCACCCAGCGCCACTATCGAAGCCTGGAAGACAAAGCCGACCTGCCAGAAGTCTTGCAAATAAGCCGACCAACTGGCCGACTCGCTGGCGCTGCCGTGGCCTAAAATGGTGTAATGCCGGACCTGGAAGGCCAATTCATTTAAAAAGCCCGGCAAGTCGAAAATAGCAAAGGGTGTGGTCACGAAAAAGACCAGTAAGGCCAGCCCGAAGCTGCCCACTAGCCAGGCCAACTTACCTCGCCGTTGGGCTGGGGCCAGGAAATGAGCCAGCAAAATGACGGCCAGGATAATTCCCACGTTGTATTTGGAACCGAGTGTACATCCTCCGGCTACCCCGGCCCATAGATACCATTTCTTCTGGCCGGTCCGAAAGACCAGGGCCGCGAACAGCAAAGTCAGGGTTGTAAAGAAAGTGACAATTATATCGGGCGTGACATAATGGGAATGTTCGGTGTGCAAAGGCAGCACAGCCAGCACCAGACCGCTCACCAGTCCTACTGCCGGACCGTAGAGGGTCCGACCCAGCAAATAAGTTAAAAAGACTGTGGCCGTTCCAAGCAAAGCCGACACATTCCGGCCTATCAGGAAAAATCCGTCCGTGGAGAGGTTTTGCAGGTCGGTGTAGCGGCCCTGTCCGACCCCCGTTAAGAACTGGTAGGCGCTTGCCACATATTGAATGTAAAAAGGTAGGCTGGGCCAGCGAAAGAAATGAGGGTTCAGGTCGCCGGTCTGGAGCATCCTCAGTCCAGTATTGGTCATGGTCGGCTCGTCGGGATTATCGAAATAGGGCAGACTCTGTGACAACGCGCTAAACCGGAGCGCCCCGGCCAGCACCAGCACCAGGGCCAGGCCAAAATATTCGGCCCGGATGACCGCTCGCGCCCCGGTCCGGGCCGTATACCCGGCGTACCAGCGCAAGCCAATGCCACCCGCCAACCCGGCCACTAAAGCCAGGGCAGGTAGGCGTGAAGGCAAGGACAACCAGGCCAGGTACGCGATAGCGCCAAGCAACCCCAGGGCGAAGTTGTAGTA
>JAYSYV010000719.1:0-1492 GCA_043727245.1 Chloroflexota bacterium
GTGCGTGAGTTCCATTGGTTTTGGTTTACCTCCAGGCTTAGCTAGATTTTTATTCTAACACATCCTGGAATAGTTTATTGTTTTTAGTTCCCTTAAAGATATCAGCCTGGCCTGTTCATCATTGAGGTTTTCCACAATAGCCGGTATTTGCTTAAGAGAGGCAATTAGTGCTGCCCGGTAACGACGTTCACCGGCTACAATCTCAAACTTTCCCGGTTCCCTGGCCGGACGTACCAGAATTGGCTGGAGTATCCCATGTTCAGTAATATCGGCCGCCAGTTCTTCCAGGGCAGCCACTGCCTCCGCCGAGTCGAAATCCTGGCGTACCTGAAAGGGATTGCTGACCAGTTTTTCGAGTGGTAGTAACTTGGCCTTAGGGTTGGCATCCAGGGAGGACTGAGGAGCAATCATTTCCCGCATGAGATTGTTCCTCAAGTTATTATTGTTATTGCTATTAAAGATTGACACGTGCTTTTATCTCCTCTGCTAAATTACGATAATCCTCCGCTACGTTGCTTTCCGCGGCGTAATTGCCAATTGTTTGACCCATCGCCGGTGCCTCGGCCATCCGGGTGCTGAGCCTGATGGCTGTCTTGAAAACCCGGTCACCGAAAGTCTCTTTTATCTGGTTGGAAACTTCCCTTGTAATCTTGGTGTTAGTGCTCATCGTTAGAACCACCCCCAACACCTTGAGATCCGGATTTGGGTCGCTCTGGATATAACTGATGGTAGTCATTAACTGCGTCATCCCATAAAGGGCAAAGAAAGAATTGGCCTGGACCGGGATTAGAATTCCATCGGCAGCCGTCAAGGCGTTAATGGTCAGCAGGTTTATGCTGGGAGAGCAATCCAGCAAAATAAAATCGTAGTTTGCTCTTATTTCTGCAAGCTTTCGCCGGAGTAGCTTCTCGCGGGAAAACATACTTACCACCCGTAGTTCCAGGGCATGGAGAGCCATATGGGCTGGTATAAGGTCAAATTCTTCTTTGATGCGGACAATTGCTTCTGAAAAGCACATCTCATCGTTGGAAATAACCTCTACCAGGGTCTTATCCAGTTTATCCGGGTTTGTACCGAGGGCGATGGTCAAATTACTCTGGGGATCACAATCTATCACCAGCACCCGGTAGTGTTGCTGGGCAAGGATACCGGCCAGGCTTGTTACCGTTGTTCAACGTCAATAAGAAACGTAGGGCGTATTGCATCATCTTAAAATGTAACCCATATTACCCTCGTTGCATCATTTAAGATCATACCCACCAAAGTGTCAAGTTTTATTTGCTTGGCAGGCCAACCAGCTCTTTTGTTACTTGTGCAATTGTCCCTCGTAGTGGCCCCGGTAAACTCCTATCCGAGATAACCTCATCCTCTAACCAGCCATCATCAAACTCAATAATCATGCCTGCCCGCCATTCATGGACCCGCCGCTGTAAAGTTCTAAGCCATACATCCCGGTATTGGCCGGGATAGCGCCCTTGCAATTCCACGAATA
>JAYSYV010000720.1:0-1492 GCA_043727245.1 Chloroflexota bacterium
CCGCTTACACAATGGGGAGCCTTCTTCTATTTGGTTGCCTGAATTTAGGAGCTATTATTTTGAGGGACTTTCGGAAGATAGCTCAGTTGCCGGGTGGGCTTCACCGACTTTAATCTGAACTACCGCCAGGCCCATAAAAAGCCAGAGCAGGGTCGCCATATGGCTAAATTCGCCGTTGAAAAAGTAGTGGTCGAGTAATCCCACCGCCAGAGCGCCGATTACACCGCCGGTCAGGCCCAGCAAATTGGCTTGATGCCGGTCAACTTTTAATTTGTCCAGCCGGTTGAGAGCATAACTCAGGAAAAGAAACATTAGCAAGAGGAAAAGACCCAGGCCGATTAAACCCATTCTTTCGGCGATAGTCAGGTAAATCATCGAAACCGGAACGGTCAGGTTAAGGGTAGCAATGCTGCCAAACCCGACCCCAAACCAGGGATGGCTGCCGATAACGTCCAGGGCATTCTGGTATTCGGCCAGACGCAAGACCGTAGCCTGGTCTTCCAGGGCGAAACCCTGAGCCAGCCTCGCCCCCAGGAAGGTCGAGGGCAGCCAGACAGCCCCGGCCAGCAGGAAAGGCAGGGCGTACAGAAAAATCTTGCGGTACTTCAGCAGTGCCACAAAGCCAATCACGGCAATCGCGCCTAGCTGCGAACCCCGGCTATAGGTCAGATAGAGCGAAAAAAGCGGCCCCAGCAGCATCAGGCTCAACAGCCAGCGCGGCAAAAGCGGTTTGACCGAAACCAGTTGTGTCACCAGCAAGGCTATCACCAGGACCAGCAAGCCGCCAAAACTGTTGGGGTCTATCGAGGTTCCGGTGGCCCGTTGAGGCTTGAGCGGGTCGTCTTCAACATAACGCAAGACCCGGCTATCCGTCGGATAACCCACGATTCTTAATTGGGAAAGCAGGGAGAATTGCAGGTCACGAGGGAGGCGTGTCAGGAGTGCGCCCAGGTAGCCAGCCACCGAACCGGCCAGCATGAGGACGGTTATAAGAGTATCCAGGCCGACCTGCGTCCTGACGATATTAATGACCGCGAAGAATTGTAAAATAGCCAGCAGCAACTTGGCGTAACTGTGAATGAGTTCGCTGGAATTGGCGGTCTGCCAGTTGAGAATGTAGCAAAATACACTCAGGCCAATAAATAGCAGAATAGCCCAGTCAAACGGGCTGCTGACCAGACCCTCCACGGCTTGCAGCCGGTTAACCACGACAAGACGCAGCAGCCAGACCAGGAACAGTACCAGCAAGGCCGCTTCCAGGAAAGTAAAAGTCAGGCCCAATTTGACCGGAATGGTTCCAAACGGCAGCAAGCAGCAGATGGAAGCCGCCGCGCCCAGCGTAAAAAGCGGCCTGGCAAACATTATCCCGACCACCACCAGGCCGATTACTCCGACAAACCCGATTAAGGGATTCGGCAAGAGAACCGCCAGTAACCCGGCTCCGGCTCCCAGCAACAGGGCCAATAAAATTACCCCGGCCTGCCAGGGCCAG
>JAYSYV010000721.1:0-4834 GCA_043727245.1 Chloroflexota bacterium
AAAAGTGCAAGCTTTTACAGCATAAAACCCAAATTCACACTTTTCAATGGGGAAAGAGAACTGGCAAAACACTCTTTCCTCTTTTTATGCCCGAATTAAGTCAACCATTCCTAAATATGCTAATATAATACCGAGCAAGTTATTTTTGACAATGATACCGGTAGGCTAAACTTATGGCAAACTTTAGGCTGACTCGCCGCCAGTACTTGAAACTTGGGCTATCGGCGGGCGTAGGAATGGGTCTGGGCGAACATTCTCTGATATTCAGCTCTTATGAAGCAGCGGCCCAAACAACCTCTTTCGGGCTGCCTTTTCAAGGGTCGCCCGGCCCGGCCACCTGGTTTGTACGCCAGTGGTACGGCAATACCCGCTGGGCTTACCGACAGCGCCGGGCGCTTTACGGTCAGGGCCAGGGCTTTCATTTCGGAGTGGATTTCTTCGCACCGTGTGGCACTTCGATTGTAGCTATCGGTGATGGAACCGTCATCGCAATTGACGGGCCTTACGGGGCCGCTCCCCACAACCTCTTAATCCGGCATCCCAACGGCTGGGTTTCACTTTACGGGCATCTCCTGAGCCGTTCGTCCCTGCGAGTCGGGCAAACAGTCCGTCAGGGCGATGTAGTGGCCCAATCCGGCGCACCGACCGGGGCCGACTGCGATACCCATCCACATTTGCACCTGGAAATTCGAGATAGCAGCCTGGGCGGAGCCACCAACCCGGTCAACCTGATAGAAGCGGACTGGTACAACCTGACCCTGGGCGCGGATAACGAAGGTCTGCAATTCCAGTTAGATTTGACCCAACCGGACCGCTGGCAAACTATCTACGACCAGCCAACCGTTCGCTTTGGCGGCAGCCTATTTAACGATTACGGCAGGACCGCACCTTGAAAAAGAAAACTTTTTTACAACTGTTTGGCTGGTTGGCCGCTAGCGGAACCGTCAGCAGCAGCCTGAGCGCCTGCGCCGAAAACTCAACCTCCTCGGCGACCCAGACCCAGGCCATCGCAAAGCCTGAAACGGTCTTGCCTTCTTCGTCCGGCCCGGCCACTACAGCAGTGGTTAGTTCGTCCACTGTAACCCAGAATCCAGCAGCAACACCTACCCCGGAAATAATCTCGACCCCTTCAATCACTTTACCCCCTTCAACCACTCCGCCCGTGGCGACCGCTACTGTGGCCCCGACTAATCCGCCGCCAACCTCCGCGCCTACGCCTACCCGCCAGCCTGCTTTTACGCCGGTCATTAGGCTGGTCAGTCCGGCCCACAGCGGCTATTATTTCAGCTTCGCGGCCAATGGAGGTCTGGTATTTTACGCCAAACCCCCCGATGGTACTCAGCCTGGCAGCTGGGTGATGACTTTTAGCAACCTGGCCTGGAATTTTATTACTCCCGGCTTTGGCAACTTCACCCCCGACCTGACCCTGGCTGCCTTAACGGACAAAACAGCCGGTACAACTGTAATAACCGAGCTTGCTACCAACAAAACCCTGGCAACTTTACAAAACCGGGCCAGTTCGACTATCTTTAGCCCGGATAAGAAAATGATCGCTTACCTGCTGCGCTCGCTGCAACAGGCCGGTCCCGAAGAACCTCAGCGTTTCGACTTGTGGGTGGCAAACGTGGACGGCAGTCAGGCCCGTTCGGTTTGGACCGGCCTGGAAGCGTCCAACCTGGCCTGGTTTCCTGACAGTCAGAAATTGCTCTGGACTGGCCGGGACGAAACCAATAAGCGTTTCGGGCTGTGGTCCAAAAGCATTGTCCAGAGCGATAAAACGCAACCTTACGTTACAACTGTAATTGACAGCAAGGGAATAACCGCAGCCAGCCTTTCGGGCGATGGGAAATGGATCGCTTACTGGGTGATGCTGCAAGGCAGCCAGTTCAGTGGGGTCTGGCTGGCCCGGTCCGATGGCAGCCAGGCTAAAAAGCTGGATTGGAGGGGCGGCTTTCGCTGGGCTGATACGGGCGAACTGCTCTATGTTCCGGTGCGACCTGAGAAAGAAACCACCAGCGCCCTGTGGAGTTTCCAACCGACCACCAGCCAAACCACCCGCTTGACCGACCCGGCCCAACTACCTTTAAGAATAGCCCTGGACCAGTGGCAGGTTGCACCGGGGTCTAAATCAATCGTCTTTCGCAACGCCAGCAACAATGAAAATTCCTTGCACCAGTTAACTTTCCGGCCCTGACTTTAAACATTACAGGATAGATTTAGCCCGATGCTTGCGACCAAAAGCGCCCTGTCCGACCGCCTCGATAATCCTGGGCAACCCGCATTTTTAAGATGGCTGGGGTTAGCCGGGCTGTTCGGGCTGGGTCTTGGCGTGCGGCTGTATAACCTGGCCGCGCCGAGCATGTGGCACGACGAAATCTGGAGCGTCTATATTTCCAGGTTGCCGCTCGGAGAGTCATTTTCGATAATGCAGGCTGGAGATTTACAACCACCGCTTTTTTACCTGCTCTTGCGCCCGGTTATCGCCCTGGGCGGCGAGAGTGTTTTTAATTTCCGGCTGCTATCGGTCTTGCTGGGTATGCTGGCGCTGTTCCCGCTCTTTCTGATGGCGCGGCGTATGGTCGGGGAAAGAGCGGCCTGGATGGCCTCGGTCCTGTTTACTTTTTCTTCGCTGGACCTCATCTTTAGCCAGATGGTCCGCATGTACACCCTGCTGGCTCTGAGTGTCTTACTTTCCTACTATCTTTTCTGGCAGCTTATGACCGCCGAAAAACCCGGCTGGAAACTCTGGCTGGGCTATATCTGCGCTACAACAGCTATGCTTTACAGTCAGAATTTAGCCGTACTCTACCTGACCGGGCAAGGTCTGGCCTGGCTGCTGTTGTTCCGCAGTAAGCCACTGATGTTCCGGGCAATTTTAGCCTGGGGGCTTAGTTTGCTGGGCTGGCTGCCTTACATAGCGACTTTTCTGCAACAGGCCGGAGGAAACACTTTCTTTCCAAAGCCGGGCCTGTTGTTCTTGCTGGATAGTTACCTGGCCTTTGCTGCCGCCGACCGCGCTCACAACGGGCAACCTTTTTCCTTACTGCCCATCGAGCAACCTTACCTGGCCTTCGGACTGGGGCTGCTGTTCTGGTTTGGCTGGCGCAACCTGGCCGCAAATCCTCGCGAACGGCTGTACCTGTTGATTTTCTGGCTGGTTCCGCTGGCTCTGTGCTGGCTAATCAGCCAGTTCAAATCGGTCTACGCCGACCGGGCTTTTTTAGCCTCGGCTTTTCCGTTTCTGATTATCCTGGGCGCAGCCTTCAACAAACTGGCCTGGCCGGTCCCCAGGCCACAACTGCCTAAAACAGTTACGCTGCTGATTAGCGGCGCTTTAACGGCTGTCCTGACCGTATGGAGTTTAATAAGCATTTTGGGTGGGAATTACGTCCACAACGATTTGCGCGGGTTAGCCCAGGATGCCGCTAGACAGCTTAATCCTGCCACAGCCGGTGAGGCGAGAGTTTTATTGCAGTTTAACGGTAACTCGCCGGTGATTTTTGATTACTACTCGCCGCCAGGGACTCCGCCCAACCGCTTAAACTTTCCAGCCGAAAGTGAAGCCCTGCTGAACAGCCAGCCGGGCCGGGTCTGTGCGATTACCTCTGACGTAACCGACCTGCTAGACATTCCTGAAGCCGCTTACCAGCGTTTCAAGACCTGGCTGGCCGCCCACCCTTCCCAGCGTCTGACCTGGGATAAACTCTACCCGGAAGAAACACTCCAACTGCAATGCTGGGAATATAGGAAGTAGGCAGTAGTCACTGGTCAATAGAATGAGCTATAATATCAAAAGTTTGAGCGACCCCAGGATTTAATTTCAGGCGAGTACTGGCAATGCAAATTAGGGCTTCAGGAGGGCAGCTTCGATGCAGACGACACCCAGGAATCCACAGGATATTGGGCCGCTTGAGCCAGGGCTAGTTCCGGCTGGAACGCCTTTCCCGGCCCGCAACTATGTTATGATCGCCCTTTACTGGTTCTCAATCTCCTTCCTATGGGGCGGCTTTCTGAGCGTGGTGCTGCCGGTCCTGAATGAGCCGCTGGCAACCCCTATTTTCGGCGCAAACAACGTTGAAACGGCCCGTGGCATTATGACCGGGCTGGGCCTGATTATCGCCATGTTTGTCCAACCCCTCTCAGGGGCCATCAGCGACCGTTCTTCACATCCGTTCGGACGGCGGCGGCCTTTTATGATAGTGGGTACGCTCGGTATTTTCGTAGCCCTGGCAATTGTCGGCCTGGCCGGTAGCTGGTGGATTTTGCTGGCGGGTTACATCTTGCTCCAACTGCTGGACAATGTGGCCCAGGGAGCCTACCAGGGTTTGATGCCGGACGTAGTACCGGATGACCGGCGCGGCAAAGCTTCGGCGGCCCTGGCTATTTCCCAGCTTACCGGGACGCTGGCCGGGGCGGTTATTCCGGGGATTTTACAGGGGATTTTTGGCAAAATCCCCGGCTCCCAGATAGATTTAGTGCTGGTCGCTATCGTCTTTACTATCACGCTTTCCCTGACGGTCCTTTTTGTCAAAGAAAAACCCTACCGGCCCACCGAGAAAATCAGTGCCTTTGCGTCTGGCCTGAACATGTTCAAAGGAGTGAGCCGCTACCCCGACTTTGTACTGCTGATGGTGGCCCGCTTCCTGTTCCTGACCGCCCCGGCTACCGCTTCGCTGTTCTTCAAGCCTTTCCTGGAAGGGACCAGCGACCCGAATAATCCCAGGTTTGGCCTGAGCCTTATCCGGCCAACCGTCCAGGGTTCGACCGGGCAATTAGAGGTCAACGCCGGGGTCAGTCTGAGTATCATCCTGGGTATTGTCATCCTGACCGCGAC
>JAYSYV010000722.1:0-4832 GCA_043727245.1 Chloroflexota bacterium
CCTGCCTGACACGCAGCCAAGATTGAGCCAGATTAAACAAATCGGCCTGAACGCCGGGTTGAATTACATCTACTTGAAAAAGCAGCCGCTCGTTCCTGAAGCGGAGGAAGCCCTGGCCGCTCTTTTCGACAGCGCCGTGAATAGCAATACCTACTGCCACAAGTGTCACCACCTGCTAATCGAACGTTACACCGAGGAAGTCAGGTCGGTCGGACTGGACGGCAATAAATGCGCCCACTGCGAAACGCCGCTGGCAATTCATAACACCCTCTGGAAGTGAATGGTTCACTAAATATTAAGCGTGCCAGGAAAAAAGCTTAATGCAAAATAAGCTAAAGTTTAAGCATTTGCCCTGCCCTTAAACTTTAGTCAGTTACCGTTCCACGCTTTACGTTTTACGAAACAGGAACGAAATAGGTACTATTGCATAACCTAATTATTAGCCTTATAATCTGGCTAAACTTTCAACAACAGCCATCGCAGGGTTTTAACTCAAGCAATTTAAGAATGCGACCTGTCCAGCCAGACAAGTAATTTGAAAAGCCTTTAGTAAATAAAAATGATAATTAAAAAAATTGGTACGACAAACCTATCCAAACCCAACGACTCAGAGTCAGGCCGGGGCAAGCGGGAGGATGATACAACCTCGCTGGAAGCCTTGCGTAACAGCCTGGGGACGGGCAATACTATGGCGCGAGGCCAGTTGTTGGAGGGCCGCTACGAGGTGGAGCAGGTCATCGGCTATGGCGGTATGAGTACAGTTTACCGGGCGCGGGATATTCATTTTGCCTCAACCGTCCGGGTCTGCGCTATTAAAGAAATGTTCGATATATCAGCCGACCCCAACGTGCGCCAGGATAAACTCAAACGCTTTGAAGAAGAAGCTAACTTCCTGGCGATGCTCAACCAGCCTGCTATTCCCAAAATCTTCGATTTTTTTGCCGCCAACGACCGGCGCTATCTGGTGCTGGAATATATTGAAGGCAAAAATATGGAAACCGTGCTGGAAGAAACCGGTACGCCCTTTGAGGAAAAGCAAGTCCTGGAATGGGGCATTGCCCTTTGTGACGTATTAAATTACCTGCACAACCACCGGCCCAAACCGATTGTCTTTCGCGATATGAAGCCTTCCAATATCATGCTTACCCCCACTGACCAGCTGGTCCTGATAGATTTTGGTATCGCCAAAACTTTCCAGGAAGATAAAAAAGGCACCATGATTGGCACGGAAGGTTATTCTCCGCCCGAACAGTACAAAGGGCTGGCCTTACCGGGTGGCGATATTTACGCCCTGGGCGCGACCCTACACCAGATGCTCACGAACAGTGACCCACGCCTGGAAGTGCCTTTTACTTTCCACGAACGCTTGCCGCGCTCCCTTAATCCCAAAATCTCGCCTGAGACTGAGGCGGTGGTTATGAAAGCGTTGGAATTTGATATTGGGAAACGCTGGCTATCGGCTGAAGAGCTACGCCAGGCTTTGCTCAATGTCCTGGAACGCAAATTCAACCTGGATGCTCCACGTAATGGAAGCAGCCCGTCCGCTGGCACAAGTCCCCGCAACCTCGCCAGCCAGGGCTTAAACCCGTCCACTACCAGTCTAATAGCCGTCCGTGGAGCGGGCTTAAGCGGGAATAATCCGACAGTGCCTGCCACCACTACCAGCCGCCAGGAAAGTCTGTCCATTGGGACCGGGAACCGCTTTCGCCAGACCCAGGCGACCGCCGAGGAAACCGAAATCCAGGCTTCGCTGGAAGACCTGCCAATGGGAGAACTGGCCTGGAGCTTTGCCAGTGAGGAGGAAATACGCAACAACCCGGTCGTCCATAACGGGGTAGTTTATTTCGGCTCTTACGATAGCAACCTGTATGCCCTGGATGCCCAGAAGGGTGATTTCATGTGGAAAGCCCCTACCACCGGCGGGGTATGTACCGTGCCGGTAGTCACCGACCGGGCCGTGGTTGTTGGTTCGGAGGATGGGCAACTTTACGCCTTCGATATTGAACACGGCAATCAGGTCTGGAATTTTCGGACCAGTGGGCCGGTGCGCGGTTCAGCCCGTTACTACTCGCCGATGCTGTTTTTCGGCTCGGATGACCAGTATATTTACTGCATCGAAGCCCGGACCGGGCGGCAAGTCTGGAAACAACGCACCTGGGCTCCTGTTCGCAGCACACCGACCGTATCTGCTGGCACAGTCTACATTGGCAGTATGGATGGGCATCTCTACGCCCTGGACGGCAATAACGGCAACGTCAAGTGGAAATTCCGGGCTTTGGAAGGCATCATTAGTTCACCCACGGTCCATGACAACCTGGCCTTTGTCGGTTCACTCGACAACAATCTTTATTGTATTGATACCTCCAGTAGCTGGCGACTCTGGAAGTTTAAGACAAACAGTTATGTCAATAGTTCGCCTCTGCTCCATAACGGCAAAGTTTATGTAGGCTCGGTTGATGGTTATCTTTACTGCCTGGAAGCCAAAAATGGCCGCCTTATCTGGAAATTCAATACCGGTAAGCAAGTGACCAGTTCGCCCCGCATAGCCGATGGCATGCTCTATTTCGGCGGTGTAGATGGAAACCTGTACGCCCTGGATGCTGAAAAAGGCACCCCCCGTTGGTTCTACCCCACCGAAGGTCCGATTAGCGCCTCACCGGTCATAGATAACGGCCATGTCTATATTGGCTCACTCGATTACCGGCTGTACGCTCTGACTGCCCCGAACCTTGAACAATAATCAGGCTGGAGCAGCGCTGCTTCCCGCAACCCACACATTAAGGACGACTAACAATGGATGAGAAACCCAGGCGCAGAGCCATATTGGCCGATGCAGCGGAAGGTGTTACCAGCGGTAAGCCTGCCACCATGAGTGCAAAAAACCGCCGGGCCAGTGATATAACTTTCCCGGTGGAAAGTAACACTGAACCACCGGAACAGGCCGACCCTATGGCAACTATACCGCTAACCAACCAGACGGCAGCCACCAACCCGCTCGACATACCAGATAACACTCTGGTTCCGCAACGCCTGGTAGCCAATCAAATTGAAGTCGCTTCTTTGAGCCATGTTGGCCGGGTCAGAACTAATAATGAGGATAGTTTCAGCACCTTTCTGGGGTCTGTTCCGCGCCTGAACAGCACCGGACAGGAGGTGATTTTCAGCTTTTTGGCGGTCGCCGATGGAATGGGTGGTCATGAAAATGGAGAGGTCGCCAGTAACATCGCGGTCCGTGCAATGACCGAAGGAGTCCTACGGAGTTTTTATCTGCCCACTATCGAAGGCAAGCAACCAGGCCGCAACGGCGAGTCGCCCCTGGAAGCGCTGGCTTTTCTAATTGAAGATACCAACCAGGCCATTTTGCAGGAAGGCCACCAGAACCGGGTTTCGATGGGAACTACCCTGACCTGCGCCGTACTGCTCGGCCAGACCGCCGTTGTCGGCCATGTCGGGGATAGCCGCTTATATATTCTTGGAAAAAGTAGCGGCAAGTTGCGCCAGGTAACACACGATCATTCTATCGTCCAACGCCTGGTAGATATGGGTACAATTACTCGCGAAGAAGCCCAGATTAGCCCCCAACGCAGTGTCCTCTACCTTACTCTCGGTCAAAAGGGCCAGATTGAACCGGATGTCGAGCTTGTCCCGCTGACCGATGCGGCAGCCCTGCTTATTTGCAGCGATGGTTTATGGGAATTGGTCGAAGATGACGCTATAGAGATGCTGCTTAAACAAACTAACAGCGCGGCAGAAGCCTGTGAAAAACTGGTAGAGGCAGCCAATGCCGCCGGGGGAGTCGATAACGTAACAGTTATTGTCGCGAAATTATAGCTCAAAAGTAAAGGTCTGCGGACTTTACTCATAATGTGCTGTGAATAATGGAATAAGGCAATTGACAAGAGCAGGTAATGAACTCAAATAGGTTCGATGAAGAACAACCCTTTTCGATTAAAAAAGCTCCACTCTCCACCTTCGAGCCAGGCTTGTCGCCCGATAAAGAGTCCGCTGAAGTTCAAAGCGATGAGTTTGTAAATATAGATTATGTGCCAGCTTTCCAGGTTTTCCCGGCTACCAACGAAAGCCAGGTAGTCTATGTTTTGCTTAAAGTCCTGATTGGTAAAGACCGCCGGACCGCTCAACGCACGCCCCTCAACCTGGCGTTAGTGCTGGACCAGAGTAGCTCTATGCGCGGCGAGAAACTTTACGCCTTGAAGGCCGCTGCCCGAAGGCTTATAGACGAACTTACTCCCAATGATTACTTCTCGCTGGTCAGTTTCAACGACCGAGCTACTACGGTGGTAAGTTGCCAGAAAGTTACTTCTAAAGAAACTATTAAGCAACATATTGATAGTATCGAAGCTAAGGGCGGTACGGAACTGGCGAACGGCCTATATGCCGGTATTAATGAAATGAAACCGGCCACCGGCAATACCTCGCTGAACTATTTGCTCTTGTTTACCGATGGTCAAACCTATGGGGATGCCGACCGCTGCGTCCAATTGGGCCAGGAAGCTGCCCGTCAGAAGATAGCCATCCACACTATGGGTGTCGGGATTGACTGGAACGAGGATTTATTGGAAAGCGTGGCGGCCCAGTGCGGCGGCAATACCGAATATATTACCAGCGCCGACAAAATTTTGTCCACCTTCTTAAAGAAAATTAAAACCTTACGCAACACTATCACCCCGGTCAGTAACCTGGGGATTGAACCTTCCCCACAGGTCCAACTCAAACAAATCTACCGGATTACTCCGACAATTTCCGAGCTGGTTCCCAAAGCCTTGCCGGATGGAGCCAGTGAGTATAACCTGGGGCCGTTGACTACCCACACC
>JAYSYV010000723.1:0-4826 GCA_043727245.1 Chloroflexota bacterium
TATATTTTTCGGGAGGTAGTTTCAGGGTGTTGACCAGTTTGCTCAATTCGGCGTTGGCCTGTTCGTAATTCTTGATAGCGGTTACGACATCTTTTTCAACTTCAGCATCGGTGACATAGGTCCGAATACTGCTGTTTAAGCGCTCGGTTTCCCGCTCCATTACCCGGACATACGAAGTTATCTTCTGGTCCTGTTCAAGCAGCTCGACCAGTTTGGTATTGGACTGGCTGATATAGTATATCCCGGCCAGGGCTACCACCAGGCTCAAGAAAGCCATTATTAAGAAGCCTACCAGAATTCGCCCTACCAGGCTTTTGCCCAGGGGATGTATTGCGTAACGAACCAACCGGTTAGATTTAGCCATCGGGACTCGACAAACTCTGTTTCAAGGCCATTTAAGTTAGAAAACTGGTATAAGTAGGACACCTAGCCAATCACTGAATTATCCCGCTCGTTAACGCCTATATTAAGCTCAATTCATACGGGAAAAATGGCTAGTTCTCTAAGAATTATACCCTGCTTATACTCGTTTTTCAACCGGAACCTGATTCCTACCAATTCCTCCTTAACAGACTATTCAAAGCCATGCCTTCCACAAAAAAGTACTAAGGGAAATATCCGGCCAACCAGCCCTGAAAGTGATCATAACTTACCTGGACAGACTTAAAATAAAAAGGAGCAGATTTAACCTCTTACAAAAGGTCAAACCCGCTCCCTTAACTTCAATACTCTATTAAGGAAAAACTTTATTTGGTAGTTGCCAGAAGTTTGTTCGCATCGTCCTCAATCTTTTTGAGGGTATCCGCCGGAACTCCATTGGCATTCTGGAAAAGGGCGAAAACATTGGTATCGAAAATGGTTCGGATGGGGTCCCAGGCTCCAATGCTCGGTTCCGACGCTTTAGCGTAATCGAAAACGACCAGCGGAATCTTGTTTTGAGGGGCTTTATCCAGGAAAGCCTTGTAGATAGGGTCGTCTACCGTACTCTTGGTGGCTGGAACGTAGCCGCTGGCGCTGGCCCATTTGGCCTGGAAAGCCGCCGAACCCAGGTACTTTATAACTTCCCAGGTAGCCGCATCCTCATCAGCGCTCTTGCCCTTGAAAGCCAGGGTCGAGCCGCCATAAAGGGTTGTCAGCGGCTGTAAGCCAGTGCCGTGAGGTATAACCGTCGCGTTCCAGCTAAACTTCTTGGCTCCTTCTTTAGCCATATCGGAAGCGATAAAGGAGCGGCTGGAAGTGCTGCTCATATAAAAAGCCGATTTGCCTTTTTCAAACTGGCCCTGGTCATCGAACTGGACATTCGGGTCGGAGGTGGCAAAGTAGCCCTCTTTGACCCCATTGTACAACATGGTCAGGTGGTCAACGGCAGGTTTATCGGTCAGAACCATTTTATTGGCCTTGTAATCTATAACCTTGCCGCCCCGGCTGTAAATCCCGGCAATGATTTCGGAAACGGTCTTGGGCGCAAATAGCAAGCCGACCGAACCATTACTCTTGGCCGTAACGGTTTTAGAAGCTTCTACCAAATCATCCCAGGTCCAGGTCGGGTCAGGAGTCTTGGCCCCGGAAGCTTTCAAGAGGTCTTCATTGTAATAGAGAACCGGGCCGCTATTCCCAAAGACCCAGGTATAGATTTCGTTGCTATACTGGGGGAAAACATTCCGGGCCATAAACTGGGGGCGGTAATCAGCCAGGTCTTTGGCGCTCAGTCCGTTAGGCCCGCTGATAAACTGGGTTAAGCCCAGCGCAACTTTGGCATCTACAAAACTCGGAACCCAGTTCTGATAACCGGCGGCGATATTGGGCAGAGTGTTGGTCTGGGCCGACTGCTTTAACTTGGTATTGACATCATTATAGGTCGCGGTATCATTAAAATTGTCGTGGACAACCTTAATGTTAGGGTGGGACTTCTCGAACTCATCCAGCAAAGCCCGGAAAGCGATGCCGTTTTGCTTGACCTGGCTGCTCCAGATAGTTATCGTAACCGGGCTTTTAGGAGTAAAGCTCCCGCCGCCCCCGGCTTTGATGACTACCGGCGAACCGGCTACATCTAACGTAACCCCATCCCCGGATGCCGCCGCCGTAGTGACGGAAGCAACCGTAGTCGCGGCGCTGGTCGTAGCTGCAGCGGTGGTTCCGGCGGCAGTAGTAGCCGCCGAGGTTGTACCTGCTGCGGTGGTAGCCGCCAAGGTTGTGCCAGCGGCGGTAGCTGCGGCTGTCGTTGAGGCGGCGGCTGTCGTTGAGGCGGCGGCTGTCGTAGAAGCGGGGGCGGCGGTATTGTCACCGCAAGCCGCCAGCAGCACCGTCAGGACCAGTAACAAAGCCATCATTAAAGAATATGGCTTGCCCTTGAATTGCGTCATAAAAAGCTCTCCTTTTGGAGAATTCTCTCCTCTAAGTGAAATCAAAAAGCCTACTCATTTGATGCCTGTGCGCGAAACACCCTCGATAAAACGCCGTTGCACCAGGAAATAGACCAAAACAACCGGTAAAATTACAATAGTTGCCGCCGCCATTAAAAGGTTCCACTCCGTTTGAACATCGGCGTTGCCTACGAAAGTTCGCAACCCGGTCTGGACCACCGGGATATTGGGCGCGGCAATTAGCGGCCACAAAAAAGCATTCCAGTTTCCCAGGAAGGCAAATAGTCCCACAGTCAAAATAGCGGGCATCGAAAGCGGGACGGCAATCCGGCCCAGGAAACCAAGTTCGGTAATTCCGTCCAGTTGGGCCGCTTCGTAAAGCTCCTGGGGTAGAGCCATAAAGAACTGGCGCAGCAGGAAAATATAAAAGGCCGAGCCTAGCCAGGGTAGGAAAAGAGCGGTATAAGTGCCGGTCCCCAACCAACTCGCGATCTGGCCCAACTGGCTGATAATCACCAGATTGGGGATATAAGTCGCCTCGTGAGGAATTGCCAGGGTTGCCAGGATAAACCCAAACAGAAAACCCTTGCCCCAGAACTCCATCCGGGCGAAAGCATACGCCGCCAGAATAGAAGTGAAAAGTACCCCCACCGTTTCGGCTACCCCTACCACTATCGTATTAAAGAAATAGCGGGTGAAAGGTGCGTCAAAAAAGGAAACATCCGGGATAGCGGCGCTATATTTGCCGTTCCAGGCTTTGACAAAATTTTCAAAATGAAATTCACGCGGCCAGAATAAACTCACCAGAGTGCCAATATCTTTGCCCTTGCCGGACAGGCTGGAGGGTGTCGCATCTACGTCCGGCTTGAGGGCTGTCCCTACCATCCAGATAAACGGTAGCAGCATGAAGAACAAAATGACCAGCAGCACTATATGCAGCCCTAGCTGGTCCGGCAGTTTAACCCCTCCTGCAGGGCCGGTTGAGCCGGGTTTTTCCAACGGACCGGCGCTAATCATAATTTACCCTCTTGGCTAAAATCCGCTGCTGAAGCTGGTTGACACCAACAATTAAGATAAGCATAAACACTACAATCGTGGAAGAATAGCCAAACCCGGCTGTATCCGTGCCGCTACCCCGCTTGAATGTTACCTCGTAGTAAAAGGTTGAAAGCACCTGGACACTCTTGCTGGGGCCGCTGGGTAAAATGGCGAAGAAAAGCGTGAAAGCCTGGAAGGCGTTGATGGTATTGATAATCAGCAAAAAGAACAGGGTCGGGGAAAGCAACGGAATAGTCATACGGGTAAACATCGACCAGCCCCGCGCTCCATCTATCCGGGCGGCATCGTATAGCTCACGCGAAATATTGGTCAGCCCGGCCAGCAGAATAATGATATTAAAGCCCAGGCTGTACCAGACCGCTACGATTATAATAGCAACCATAGCGATACTCGGCCCGCCCGTCCAACCCGACCAGCTAAAGCTATGGGCTACTTCAACTATTGCGCTCCAACCAATCAGAGTTGCCAGGCCCGCTAAAACACCGCTGACCCATGTCCCGGTCGAGTGAGGCAAACGCCTGTAAACCTGAATAGCTGCCGCGATAAGTCCGCCAACAATCAAAAATCGGATGACCGCCGAGGGCCAATCTACCTGCCCACCGTTGTAGAAGATGATAGTGAAAATTCCCCGGTCATCAATCAGCCATCGCTGCATGGGAATTCCTACCGCCGCGAATATCCAGTTGACCAGGCCACCGGGCCGGTCGGGGTTTGGTTTCACCAGGGCGTTTGAGGCATAAGGCGAAAATATAATGTACCAGACTGTCGCGACTGCCACCAGCGATGTTACATAGGGCAGGAAGAAAGCCACCCGGTAAAGTTCTTTGCCCTTTTTAACTTTGTCCAGCAGCAGAGATATACCCATGGCAACCGCCAGCCCGAAGAAAACCACCCCGGTTACATAGCCAATCGTGTTAAAGAAAGCGTTCCACCAGTCCGGGTCGGTCAGCAGGCGCGTGTAATTAGCCAACCCACCAAAATTCTCGGCAGGAGGAATGACACCCTTTACCACCGAAATACGCTGGTACAAGCTTAATAAAACGGCATAAACGATAGGAAAGAAGTTAAAGAGGAAAAGAAAAAGCATTGCCGGAGCTATAAAGAGGTAAGCCTTCAGCGAACCTCTCATTTTTTTGCGCCTTTTCAGGACTTCGTTCGCCTCAAACTGGTCGTTTCCGGGCGGTTTTGAACTGGGTTTAACCGTTACTGATGCCATGCAACCCTCTGAATAACAGTAAATGTTTCTCACCCGCGATGGGTCTAAACCGCCACAAAGGTGACTTGAACGTTACAGCAGGTTGGAAAAAAGTTGAGCTGTCGTAACTGTCTTTTAAAACTGCATTGTCTAAATTAAGTGTGATTATTTTAACAGCCCCTCCCACGCGATGCAAGTCACAAATTTTG
>JAYSYV010000724.1:0-1488 GCA_043727245.1 Chloroflexota bacterium
CCGGGAAGCTTTTTGGAGTGTTGGCGGCTACGACAGCGCGGGCTACCACGACGACCATACCGTGGCTCGCAAGTTGGGCCAGACCGCCCACCGGGTGGATGGGGCGCTCTGCTACCACTATAATCCCGGCTCGGCTAAAGAAGTCTTTGCTTCGGCCCACTGGATTGGCAAAAGCGAAGGTCATCCCCACACCCTGAAAGAGTGGTTGCGCCGGACCCCTGCCGGGTCGCTCAAACGCGGCATCGCCAGGGCCAGACAAGAACACGAACCTTTTTATATTATTTTCGATCAGGTTTACAGCTTTGGCATCCTGACCGGCCTGTTCAAGCGGTACGTTTTAAAAGGGAGTCACGCCCGTTAAGTTTTACCACCAATTCGAGGAATTTTCTTGCCTCCCAACCAAGCCGTGCAATTAAATATACCAACCCAGGCCACTTCCGACCCCAACAGGCCGGACTTTTCTTTCGTTATCGTCAGTTATAACGTGGCTGTTCTTTTGGAAGAATGTTTGAAAAGCATCCTGGAACGACCCGAAGATGGCCTGCAAGTTGAGATAATCGTGGTAGATAACGACTCCCAGGACGGCAGCCCGGCCCTGGTTCGCCAGCAATTCCCCGGTGTCCTTCTTATAGAGAATAAAGAAAATTACGGCTTTCCACGCGGCTGCAACCAGGGTTCACGTCATGCCAGCGGTCGCTATATTTTCTTCCTGAACCCCGATGCCCGCCTTGAACCGGGAGCCTTAAAGACGCTGGCGGATTTTATGGAGGCCAACTCGGCTTGCGGTATCGCCGGACCCATGATTCGCTACCCGGACGGTTCGATGCAGTCAAACCGCCGCCGCTTTCCCGGCCCCGGCCTGGCTTTTGTCGAAAGCACCGTTTTAGAGCGCTACCGGCCTTTTAAAAACATGCAGGCGCTCCGCCGGTTCGGTTTGGAAGATATTTCCCCGAATAAAGCCCAGCCGGTTGACTGGTTGGTCGGGGCGGCTTTTGCGGTACGACAGGAAGTTATTACGCAAATCGGCGGGCTGGACGAGCAGTTTTTTATGTATTCCGAAGAACTGGACTTTTGCAGACGGGCTAAACTGGCCGGGTGGCAGGTCTGGTATACCCCGGCTGCGACCGTCATTCACCAGGAAGGCCAAAGCAGTAAGCAGGACGTACCCTTCCGGCACATTAACTTTCAGACCAGCAAAGTGGCCTATTTTCGCAAGTATTATGGCCGTCCGTACGGCTGGTTGCTGCAGAATTTCCTTCTGGGAACTTATCTTTTCCAGTACGGCGAAGAATGGGCTAAACTGCAACTGCGCCATAAACCGGACTTGCGGCACGAACGCCTGACTCTTATTCGCAAAGTGCTGGCTTCGGGACTGCGGCCTTATAAGTCGCCTTTTCCACCGGCGCCTTCCGAGCTAAACCTGACCTTGCTTTCCGCCGAATTTCCGCCGCAACCGGGCGGTGTAGGCGATTATACAGCCTGCCTGGC
>JAYSYV010000725.1:0-1487 GCA_043727245.1 Chloroflexota bacterium
ACGCCCCGCCACCTGCTGGCTTATTTCAAGGATTTTGAGGCGGGCTGGTACGGTCTGACCAATACCGAAATGGGCCTGGGAGTGGGCCTGGTCTGGCCAAAAGAAATATTCCCTTACGCCTGGTTCTGGCAGGAAATGCACGCCTCGGAGGGCTTTCCCTGGTATAAAGCCGCCTACACCATGGCGGTCGAACCCTTTTCAAGCATTCCAGGCCAGGGCTTAACCGCCGTTATGGAAAAGACCGGAACCCAGCGCACTCTGGAGGCGGGCGCCTCGGTCGAAGCTGAAATACGAGCGGTTTTCTATGAATCCACTACCGGCGTGGCCGGAATTAACCCGCAGGGCCAGGTTACAATCCGCTAACCGGCCTCGCAATGACATGGAGAGGAGCTAGATATAGCCTGATGACAAAATCATTGATGGACATCAAGAACTTTGCCCCCTTTGTAGAAGGACTGGACCACCCGGAAGGAGTTACCTGGGGCCAGGACGGCAATATCTATGCCGGCGGTGAGGCCGGCCAGATCTACCGCATCAGCCTCGATGGTAAAAAGGTTGAGCAAATCGGTACCACCGGCGGTTTTATCCTGGGGTTATGCCCGGACGGCGCGGGCAATATTTTCGCCTGCGACATGGGCAACCACGCCATAAAGCGGATTACTCCGGCGGGTAACGTTACCACTTATTCCGATGGTAACGCTGAGCGGAAAATGGTAACGCCCAATTATGCGGTCTTTGACCGTCACGGCAACCTGTATGTATCGGACTCCGGTATCTGGCGCGGCAACGATGGCTGCATGTGGCTGGTCCGGCCGGGCGGAGCAACTGAACTGCTTAAAGGAGATTTCCCGGCCTTCCCGAACGGGTTGGCCCTGAGTCCGGACGGCTCTTTCCTTTATATAGTGTTATCTAACGTGCCGGGAGTGGCGCGGGTGGCGCTGGGGAAGGATGGGCAGGCCGCCGGTCAGCCTGAAATGGTAGTCGAACTACCCCGGCAAGTCCCCGACGGCCTGGCTTTTGACGTAGAAGGCAACCTGTACATTGGCTGCTACACACCCGATATTATTTACCGGTTGTCCCCGGATCGGCAACTGGAGATGCTGGCGGAGGACTGGGAAGGGGCTACGTTTGCTACTCCGACCAACCTGGCCTTCTGCGGGGCAGACCGGCGGACCCTGGTAGTAGCCAGCCTGTCGCGCTGGCATCTTACCAAAGGGCCAATGCCGCTGGCCGGGGCACCGCTGCATTATCCGAACCTATAGTGCGGCCTGGCCAGCTAAATATATGAAAATTGGATAGGTTGAGTTACCTTTTAAAAACACAGGAGGAGGTCCTCATGACGGAGCGCTTTAAGGATAAAGTTGTAATTGTAACCGGTTCTGGAAAAGGCATTGGACAGGCCTGCGCCCTGGCCTTTTCCAGCGAAGGCGGCAAGGTAGTGGTAGCCGACATCAGTGAAAAAGACGGCCTTGAGACTGTCAAAAAGA
>JAYSYV010000726.1:0-4820 GCA_043727245.1 Chloroflexota bacterium
TCCCCGTTACGGCAATACGGTAGTCGGTCCACCGGGCGAGTGGACCTACCTGCGAATTGTAAAACGAGTTGGCCGTAACGAGGAGGTTTACACTCCTTACACCAGTGTGGACGGCAAGAAATGGGAAAAGGGCGGAGCCTATACCCATAACCTCGGCTCAACCTCCAAAATCGGCCTTGTTTCCATGGGTGGCAGTGGTTTTACGGCTAACTTTGACTATGTGCGGGTCTACCGGCTTAACCCACGCGATAACGATAATTGGAACAGGGGAATTTAGCGACTAGACTGTAGTTGTTTGAGCCAGCCGGGGTGGACGAAATCTTCTACCCCGGCTGGCTTTTCTAATCTTGAATAATGAGAAATTCCCTCAAACACTGCATGAGGTGGTTAAAGGGTTAAGAGCCTAGCAGTTTGTCGGAGGGAGCCTTATTTTAGCCGGAATGGTACTACCTGTAGTTCTAAATTGACACGCTTTGTCTATAAGTGGTAGTCATTTCGATTACTCCGACAGGCTGCTAGCTTGTCCCAGTCAGCTTCGCGTCCTTTCAGACCCAGGTAAGTCAACCACCAATAGGCCAGGACTGCTGCTAACAGTAAGCGACTCCAGCGCTCCGGCTCTTCCAAATGGCTTTTGTCCAGCCGAAAGCCCCGTGTTTTGGTATCGGAGAAGAAACACTCGTTGCGAAAACGCCAAAGGGCGAAACAGATATTCGCCTTATAATGATTTTAAATTTATCTGTTAACGAAGTGTGCCAGTCCAAATCAGCCAGCACAGTAAGGATTTGGCCAACAGACTCAGAATAATATAAGCACGTTCCCCGTAAAGGTAATCCCGCCAGGGCCCCACCTTTTTGTACTGCAACACCATGTTGATGGCGAAAATGTTAAAAAAGATAAACAAGGTGGGAACGATAACGTAAACAAAAGCCGGCGGTTTGGCAGTGCCGGAGTTTACAGCCCCCACGAAATACAACGTAATCACTACCCAGGGGACAAACCCCGCGATGCAGCCGTAAATAAAGGCAGTCCAATCGGTCTTTTGGGTATGCTGGTTATGCAGTTCCATCATGATACCAAATAGATTCATCACGGCATTCAGTGTGAAAATCAGGATGATCGCACCCAGATCCAAAATTCCGTTGAGCATACCGATGAGCACAATCATTAATGAAGAACTAAGGGCATATTCATAGAAACGAACGGGATTCATCCCTTTCTTTAAATTCTCGACATAACGGCCATAACCAATAGTTGCCAGATAAAGATGCGCCACCGCCGAGATGAGCAAAAAGCCCGCCACTGCCGGGCCAAAAGGCAGGTTATATAAAAGTTGGGGATTGGGGTTCAGAGTGCGGGTGGCGGGATCAAAACGCAGGAAACTGGTATTAATCGGGAGGGTCGAAGCGTTACTGACAAAAATCATGAACATTCCCTGGATGAAATGTAAAAATCCCATAATCAGGTTGAAGCGACGAAGCTTTGTGAATTTACTCTCCATTGCGTCCTTTGTATTGGCTGTGTCGGTAAGTTTTGTTGTCACTTTGTTGTCTCCTTTTGCGCAACGAATCTGCTCTATTCCTAACGCTTGAAAAGCAGTGTGGTAGAAAACTATTGAAAGTTGATGTTTTGTATTAACTTGGCTATTGAAATAAAAAGCTGTATGGGGCAATCCACAGTAAGGGATGAGGCACACCTCGATTTAGCATACTACCCGTCATGGCTACTCTGATCATCCGACCTCAATTTCCTGATCTTTTGCTCCGTTTTATTACGCGGGATTACAATACGGATGAGGTTGGTAGCCAGCACGACCAATTCCTGATTAAGGTAGCCAGGGGTCATGATGTGTGGTAGATAGGCGAAACTTAATTATCCTGGCTAATGCTTCGCCCTCAGATCATTCTAACCAGCTGTAGTAGTTACTGTCCTCCACTGTATACCATTCCAGATATGGAGGTTACCAGATAAATCTACATACATATCGCCTTGTCGACGAGTACCTGTAGTAGGTTGGGCAGTAGGGTTTAGATGTAATGGAACCCCTGAATAACCGTAGCCTAACAAGGCAGTCCCAGCATAACTATAACCGTAAACACCCAATTCAGCCCCTAAGCCAGCTACGCCAGTAGCGTTGCTTTCACCCTGTACTCCTGTGGTGCTTCCAGAGCCGTAGACCCCGGTGTTATTGCTATAGCCAACAATAGCGGAATTGTTGTTCAACGTCAATAAGAAAGGCTCTTCCGCAACTTCGCTGCACCTGCGGCATTCCGAACCTGAGTATTTAGCCTGATAAGACGAGTTTGAGTTCGACAGGCTTCCTGTATCAGCGAGACTGCGGAAGAGCCTTTCTTATTATCGCTCAACAGCGAACGCAATGTCTGGCGAATGTGGACGTTTTTGCTAATTGCCTACAGCTATATATTGCTGGAAGCGGTTGAACACTGTGCCGATTATGCTAAGGCTGAGCAAAACCGGGTCAGTTTAGGGCAGGTCGTAGCCTGGCATAAGCTGGAAGCGCACCGTGGTCAGGGTGAGTGGGTTTAGGGGGTCGAGGAGTATAGGTCCGGGAACCTACGACAGGGTACATTTGTTCTGTTTCCACTCAATTCCCTACTCCTTAATCTATAAAGTTGTCTGATATAACCGAACTCGTACTAAAATACTCGTAGCATAATCTACTTTTTAGTACGAGTTATCATAGTTTTACTTAAAAAGACTTGATCAACAGCTTAAAGAAAATTCATTCAGCTATTTTTAAGGTCTAAAAACTCGTACCAAAACCTTTAGATAGGCAAAATGACTATTAAAGAGGAGTAAAAAGAACAAATGTACCCTGCCGTAGGTTTTCGGACCTATAATCCTCAACCCCGGATAACGTTAAACTATTAAAGTTTTGAACTATGCGGATTTTTCATTTTCTTATTACACCCACTGAGGCACAGCTGATGGTAGCGCTTTCCTTCCTTTTCCTATTTATCACTGGAGAGGCTATTCTCCTCTATACATTAAAATATAATCACACTACTCGCCATACTGCTCCTGAAACAGCAAAATCTGTTTTCGGTACGCAGGCTCAGGGCGAACACACTTCTAAAATCCGCCAGATTATACATTTTTTTAGTGATTACCTAAATAAATTTTTAGAATATTGAGGTTGGCGATATGACGGTACCCCCAAAAGAGCCAAAGAAAAAAATTCCGACGAGTGTATATATCTTGGGACTAATCAGTTTTTTTAATGATATTGCCTCAGAAATGCTCTATCCAGTTATGCCAATATTTTTGACCCAGGTCCTTAATGCACCCGTGTTTGTAGTGGGTATCATTGATGGAGTGGCTGAGGGAATTTCTGCCTTATTTAAGACCTATTTTGGCTTTTTGTCTGACAAGCTCCAAAAGAGAAAACCCTTTGTGATAGCCGGATATGGAACCTCAGCAATATCAAAAATCATTTTTGCGTTGTCCTCGACCTGGCCGTTAGTATTTGGTGGGCGGGTGCTAGATAGATTGGGTAAAGGAGTGCGTACCGGCGCTCGCGATGCACTGTTACTCGATGCAGCCGACGAGCATAATAGGGGTTTAATCTTTGGAGTACACCGCACGATGGACTCAGCTGGTGCGGTGGTCGGACCTCTTATTGCGCTGGGCCTTCTTCAAGTATTTGATAATAATGTACGGCTTGTGCTTTATGCCGCTGCCATTCCTGGTTTTATAGGTCTGCTGTTTTTTGTGTTTGTAAAGGAAGCTAAAAAGGTTACACAAACTAAAAAAATACCTCTGCGTCTGACACTCAAAAATCTTTCGCCTCAATTTCGCCTCTTCCTGCTTACCTTCGCGTTGTTTTCTCTTGGCAACAGTTCTGATAGTTTTCTCATCCTTCAATCAAAACAGTTAGGATTAAGTACCTAAGTTTGGCGCAAAATTAGCCTGACGCCACTTTGAGAAGCCCATTGTTTGAGCACTGACTTGAATTGACGGCTCACTTCATGGCGTTTGGGCACCCGCACCTTAACAATTTGACCGTCTTGAAAGGTCAGGCGACCACCCATTCCCAACCAATCGCGCACCCAGCACTTTATACCGTAATCGGCTACCTTTGGTTCATTGTTGCTTAACTGCTCGCGCTGCCACATTATTAGATTATGGGCCAGTTGGGCTAACCCGATTAGCATTTCTTGACCAAATAAACTTCGTTTACGGCGCTTGGCTAATCCTAAACCTTGCTTATCGCTGCAAAACGAGGCGCTTTCTATCCCCGCCCGCTTATCATAAAAGGCCAGTTGTCCCAGCAGCAACTCCTTTTTGAACTCGCCTTCCAGCCTTTCGGCTAGTTCTGGTCGCTTTTACCAGCACATGATAGCTGTAAAGTTTGTCTGGTGCAGTTGCGGTTGCGGTTGCGGGTTCACCCGCCTTTGAATTCGGGGCTTTGGTGGCTTTCGCTTTCGCTTGGGCAGTTAATACAGTGCGGACCCCGATTTGCAAGACTTGCCGGGTGTGATCTTTTTCGTAATAAGGCGCGGCTTCGAGTAAAGCCATGGCTCGTCCACTTTGTTTAGGATCGGCTTGCCACTCCTTTACCTCGCGGCACAGCTTGTTGGCCCGAGTGCTGCTAAAAAGTTTGACCACAAATTGATAGCCCTCTTCTAAAAGGTAGTTCAAGATGTCACTCGTGCCAAAACCGGCATCTAAGCGCAACAATACCTGACCCTTTTGCTCAGGCGTTAAGCCTAAATTGCTAAAGGTTGCCTCTAAAACCTTTTTGAAGTTAGCCAGGTTAGAGGAGTTGGTGTTGCCAGGGAAAACCTCCTCATAAATGATCT
>JAYSYV010000727.1:0-1485 GCA_043727245.1 Chloroflexota bacterium
ATGGCAAAACCATTGCGGGGGCTTTTGCCGGTAAAATTATTGTATGGGATGTGGCTTCCGGCAAAATATTAACCACACTCACCGGCCACTCCGCTACAGTTTATTCCGTCTCATACAGCCCCGATGGCAAGACCATTGCCTCCAGCTCCGGTGATAATACCTTGAAACTTTGGGATGCGGTCTCCGGCAAAGAAATTAAAACTTTTTCTGGCCACTCTGATAAAGTTGTTTCAGTGATGTTCAACCCGGATGGCAAGACCATTGCCTCCGGCTCCAGTGATAAAACCTTGAAACTTTGGGATGTGGCCTTCGGCAAAGAATTGACCACCCTCACCGGTCATTCTGATATTGTTAATAAGGTGATTTTTAGCCCGGATGGCAAGACGCTCGCCTCCGGTTCAGCGGATAAAACTATCAAATTGTGGGATGTGGCTTCCGGCAAGGTGCTGAGTACTCTATCAGGCCATTCTTCGTCTGTTAGTTACGTAGCCTTCAGCCCGGATGGCAAGACGCTGGCTTCCGGTTCCACTGATAAAACTATCAAACTCTGGCAGGTAAACCCTTAAAAACAATTCTCATAATCGGGGTTTAATATTGGGGTAAGTTTAACGGTTGTGTTGCAAAAATTATGGTTATAGGAAAAAGGTTGCGATAAACCAGGAAAATGAGAGGATTAAGCCACCAGGCCAAAGGCTTGATGAATAAAATGAACCTGCCCCCAATATTTCCCTTTTCTACATTTTTAATTGTCCTTTTCTAATTTGACGTTTAGATAAATAAATTCCTATATGTAGATGACTTTTGTAGGTTTAGCACAGTATATTGTATGGGGAGCGAATATTTTCTTGCTTAAAGTCCTAAAACCGCACTATTTTCAGGCCCGAAGGTTACAATAATTATGCAGTGTACAATATTTAGCATGGTTTTAGACCCAATACCTTTTAAATAACGGCAATGACCTGGGCGAAACAACCATCTCGCCGGTAATAAGCTTGATGTTCGGCTCGTTTTAGCTTGAAATTACTCATCTTTTGCTTGACTACCCTGGGATTGCTGCGCAGCCGCGGCTCCGGGAGCCGCATAGAGGCCATATCTACCAACAGCCGGGTGTAAAGTTGACCGGTTTGGGCAGGGTCCACCATCTGGAACTCACTGACGGCCCCTCGCACTACCTCAAGGGCATGTACAAAACTCAAGCGGTCCGGATCAAGATTCGCTTCCAGGGCCGCCTGGTGCATCAAAAAGCGGATGGCATAGTGGGCGATTAACAAACCGTACAACTCTTGAATGACCCCAGTCGGTAAAAGAGAGCGGAGGGGCCGAGCGACCAAACGCTGGTGGGTGTCCACCTCGTCTATAACTACTTGGGGGTTTTTGCATAACCCCCCGAAACGGTGCACTACCGCTAGACCAAACCAGCCGAGCAGAACCAAGTTTGAAAATAGGTTTGCCCTGTACGCCCTTACTGGACTGAATTTATTTAGC
>JAYSYV010000728.1:0-1484 GCA_043727245.1 Chloroflexota bacterium
TGAGATTGCCAAGCGGAGTGGACTTTCAGAACGGATTATACGCAAATGGCTGCAGGCAGGTAGTTTCCCAGAGTACCAGCCTCATCCAAAACGCTACAGCATATTTGACGAGTATGCTGGTTATGTTTTAAAACGCTGGCAAGAAGAAAACCACGATGGACATAAGTTATGGGAGGAAATAAAGGCCCAGGGTTTTAAGGGTAGCGAACGAATGGTGCAGCGGTTTTTGCAACAATTACGAGATAACAAAGGGCAACCAATTGAATTGCCAGCGGCTTCGCCACTCTCTGGGCTAAAGGCCCGAAAAGCCGTGTGGTGGTTCATACGAAAGGCGAGCAAGTTGAGCGAGGAAGAGGCTGAGAAGTTACGGTTAATGCGGGAAGCCAGCGTAGAAGTAAATAAGATCTATCAAATAGTGCAGAGATTTATGGAGATGGTATGGCAGCGCAAGGGGGAGGAATTAGAAGGATGGATGGCCGAGGTAAAGGAAAGTTTGTATGAGGAATTGCAAAGCTTTGTACGTGGGATAGAAAGAGATAAAGCGGCGGTAGTGGCTGGTTTAACTTTAGCCTATTCAAATGGTCCGACTGAGGGACACAATAACCGGCTTAAATTAATAAAAAGGAGTATGTACGGTCGTGCAAAGCTAACTTTACTGAAACAAAGGGTATTAGCCAGCGCTTAAAAGGCAGGGTTTTAATCCATGGGTACAGCGAAGTTGCGGAAGAGCCTTTCTTATTATCGCTCAACAGTAAGTAACAATCTGAATTCTGATTATTAAAAAACTTATTTTTATGAGTTTATGCGTCAATCAGGTAGCACCCCATTAAACGGTGAAGTTTTGAACTGACTTTTTGGGTGGTCGGCCTCGGCGCTTGGGTGGCACAAATGGCGGGGGCACCACCTTATACTTTAACAATTCTCCCACGCTCCAAATATGCTCGCTCAATCCGCTCGCCATGGCTGGAGTGCGCGGCTGCCACCGTCCTTGCTCCGGCCGGTCATAGTTCGCCACCCGCAACTCCCGGTGCGCCACCCAAAAGTTGTAGACACTGCCGACCAGATACATTCCCGTTTCCAAAGCTTCTACTCTGCGAGCGGCGTGACGACACTTGCGAGTTAAACTAGCTAAGCGCTCCCGTAAGGTGCCATTGAACCGCTCAATATAACTGGTGTTGAGGTACAAACCGCCCTGAGAAGTACTGATCAGTTCGGCCACTAACTCGCGGCTACCGGCCACTATTTCCCGGCGCACTTCCACCAGCTTATAGGCTCGCTTGGACTTTATGACTACTCCGATGGCGAGTTCGGGCCAGAGGGCTAAACGAGGCCGCCCCCTTTGAAGTTGCCCTGGCCCTGAGTTTGTTGGTAGTACTTTGTCGCGGAAAGCTCTCTTTATAGCTTTAGGATAAGCCGCCCACCCGTCAACACACACCAGCACTTTGCCGGTGGTTTTAGCACAAAGTCGCACTAGCTTTAATAAA
>JAYSYV010000729.1:0-4812 GCA_043727245.1 Chloroflexota bacterium
TGGTCGCCAATTCAAACCAGTACGATGAATTGAGCCGGACCGACCCGACCGCCGCCGAGAATTACCGGCAGGTATTCGAGCAGTTTACTTTGCTAAAGGAATTTAAGGAAAGCAGTAAAGAATACCCTGGCCCCACTATCCGCATCTTTAAGGTAAAATAAGGGAGTAAGCATCCCAAACGATACAGAAAGCAGAGATTGAGCGCGTAATGTCAACTATTGCACCCGGCGCTTTGCTGGACCCTGGTACAGCCAGGCTGACCGGCAGCGAACCAGCCCAGATTATGACGGTAGTTATCCCTACCTATAATGAAACTGAAAATATCGAGCGATTGCTGGAAACAATCTTCAACCTGGGTATCCCCGACCTGCGGGTAATTATTGTGGATGATAATTCGCCGGACGGCACAGGCGTGCTGGCCGAACAACTGAGCCGCGAACTTTACAACGGCAGTGTCGAAGTACTTCACCGGCCCGGCAAACTGGGGCTGGGTCCGGCCTACCTGGCCGGTTTCAAACACGCCCTGGAAAAAGGCGCGACCTATATCGTGGAAATGGATGCCGATTTCTCCCACGACCCGGCCACCCTGAAACGGTTCCGGGAAGCAATTGAAGATGCCGAAGTGGTGGTCGGTTCACGCTATGTGCCAGGCGGTTCGCTGGACAAACGCTGGACGCTTCTGCGCCGGATAATCAGCAAAGGCGGTTCTATTTACTCACGGGCTATTCTCGGCCTGAAGGTTCATGACTCTACCGCCGGGTTTAAGATATTCCGGCGCGAAGTGTTGGAGCGGCTACCCCTGAGCCAGATTCGTTCCAACGGCTACTGTTTCCAGGTAGAAATAGCCTACCTGTGCCAGAAATACAACTTTAAAGTCGAAGAAGTGCCTATTCACTTCAACGAGCGAGTGGCCGGGGTATCTAAAATGAGTCCGCGCATCGCCATTGAAGCAGCCTGGAAGGTCTGGCAAATCCGGTTTAGATATTAGGGTTCAGTAGTCAGAAAATTGGTTGAGAACCTGGAGCCGTAAATGGGGACTGTTTCCGGCTAAGAATTAACCTGCCACGATTGGTTTTTAACCCTGACGTTTAGCCAGGCGCAGCAGGAGAATACTGGCAACCAGTACCAGGCTCCCCGGCAAGAAGAAGGTAAAATAAGCAGCCTGGTCGGACAGTGAGTTAAAGGTAAGATAAAGCAATATCCCGGCGGTTAAGAAGGCCGGTCCAAACGCCACCACATAGGCCCATGAACGGCGGCGGCGGTATAAATAGTAAGATGCCACTCCACCCAAAGCCGTTATCAGGCTGGCTCCGAGTAATAACCAGGGTACGAAGTTAAATTCAAGCCAGACCGCATACAGGCTAAGGGCCAGCAAATTGGTCGCCGCCGAGCTGTAAAATAAAACTCGCCCGGTGCGCTCGTATTCAACTCCCGACCGGTTTGGATTGAACAGGTAACGCATGGCGTATTCGTTAGGCTCGTCAGAGTTAGGCCGGTCGTAATCTTCCGGCTCTTGCCGGTCTGTCAACAGAGGCATTTCCACCCCTCCTTTTAATTACTGCCATTCTATAAATTAAGTTAGCAGTGTGTCAAATAGATACATCGTTGAACGTAAAAGGTGGAGAATATAAAGTGTTAAAGAGTAACAAAATTAGCTTTTTACCATTAGCGAAGATTTCTAACCGTGTCACTTTTATACATTTAACTTTTTATGTTCAACCAGTCTGAGGTCGAAGCTTGCCGATTTACGAATATCGCTGCGCCAACTGCGGGCGCAAAAATAGCCGGTTATGGTTGACCATCAGGGCCGCCGAGGCCGCCGAGGGTGATTTGAAGTGTGAGAAGTGCGGCCAACCGGCTTTGCGCCGTCTAATCTCGCGGGTAGTGCTGGGCAAAAGCGGCCCAACTTCCGGTGAGGAGCTTTATGAATTTGACCGCCTGACCGCCAACCTGGACGACTCGGATGCCGGAGAACTCGACCGCTTTAGCCAGGCGCTAGGCGGCGACCCATTCAGTGAGGAACCGGCAACAGATGACTTACCCCTTGAATAATTTTTAGGGGAGTTGGAGAAGGGTTTAGTTACGGGTTATTGCGGGAGTAGAATTATCTTCCTCAGCTGCCGTTCTGGATACTGCCGCTACCGGCTTTTGGGGTCTGCCGGAGATAGCGGCGGAAAGTTCGGCTTCGGTGGCGGTGTCAGTCAGATTGGGAACTTCGGGGATTTTGCCGAGAGTTAAACCTTCGCGCCAGGTGTAGTAAGCGCCCAGCATAATAACCGGCAAGTAGCCAGTGATATGCAACAATAGACCAAAAGAAATTAGCAGTGACTCCTGGCCGGGGAAGAAGGGCAGCAAAGCTACTTTAACCAGCGCTTCAAAAACGCCGATATAGCCAGGGGCCGAAGGCACTACCATCCCCAGGTTCAAGGCAATCAGCAGAACCATCGCAACCTCAAAACTCATCGAAATATTGAGCGCCCAGGCCACCATCATGTAGTCAATTACTACCAGTAACCATAGCATTATTGATTGCGCCCACAGATTAAGGCTAAGTTTAAAATTCAGCAAAATACCCAATACGTCCAGCACTTCGCGCACAAGGTTAAAAAGCGGTTCACGGAAACGGCCCGGCACAAACCGTAGAAACCAGCGGACGACCGCTTCGGACTGCTTGCGAAAAGCGGCCATGAGCATACAGACCAGAAAAGCGGCTACTACCAGGCCGCCCGTAATAAAAGCGGCCTGCTTGATGTCATCGCCCAACTTGAGGAAAGGCAGCAGACAGACCAGGAAAATAAACATGGTCATTACGTCCATGATTTTTTCCAGGAAGATGGTCGAAAGAGCGCGCACGGGGGTAATGTGTTCGCTCCGGCTGATCGCGTAACCTCGCACAACCTCACCCAGGCGGGCGGGCAGGACTGTATTAAAGAGATAGCTAATGTTCAAGGTAGCCCACAGGCGGCCCAGCCTTATTTTAGGGCCGGGGCTAAAAAGCAGTTGCCACCGAGTGATTTTCAGGAAGAGGTTCATAAAATAGGGGATGAGAGAAAGGGCCAGTATCCACAAATTCAAGCGACTGAAGGAGTCGCCCACCTGGTCAAATTTTATCCCGTTCAAGGCAAACCAGAGCGCCGCTACACTGATTACCAGGCCCACCCAAAATTTTAATTGCTTCTTCAAGCAGCGTTTACCCTGAACCTTTCAAAAACTTGTAAAATGGGATTACATTTTTAACGCTTAAATCCTTTCAAATCCCAACCCGAAAATAGCATAGCCGTTGTAGCTTGTCAAGCCGCGCTTAATGGATTAAAGGGTTAACCAGTTCCAGGCTTAAAAATTGTTTTTCGTAACTAATGGTTTGACCGTACGTTATATAGTGGGGAAAGATTGGAACAATCAGTCGAAGCTGCCTGACCAGTTACCTGTATGATTAAGTTTAACCCGGATGCCGGGCATCTGGAAACTTAAATCTAATGGTTTTTTAATCTTATTAAGGGGTTATAACAGCCGTAAAACACAAGGTTTGGTCATTACCGAGCGGTTTTATGTGGTACAATGGCCCGGAAGTTTAACCTCGTAGATGCGAAGCCAATATATATATAATGTGGAATACAGTTTTTGTAGGATGGTTCATAATCATAATGGGAACAAACATATTTAGCCGCGCTAAAAACAAACCAGAACACCGGGTGAGAATCCTCATGGCGCTGGTTGTTTTTATGTCGGTAGGATTACTGGCTTTTGAGAGCTTGCCAACTTCGGTGGCGGCGGCTAAAAGCCCTGATTTTTCTAATGACCTTTTCCAGGCTACCTGGAACCGGACAGATAAACCAATTGCCGATAGTAAGACCTCACGAAGCTGGTACTGGGGTCCTCAGCCGCTAACAGTCGGTTTCATGGAAACTTATGCCGACTCGCCCAATAAAAAACGCGAGGTTCAGTACTTCGATAAAGCCCGTATGGAAGTTAACAACCCAACCAATGCAACTATTACCAATGGCTTGCTGGTGGTTGAAATGATTACAGGCCGCCGCCAGGATGGCGATAAACTCTTTTCCAACGCTGGCCCTTCCGCTATTCCGATAGCCGGGGATTCCACCAATGCCTGGCCGACCTATGCCGGGCTGGCCGGAATTTACCTCAAACCGGGTACGCTTAAAGTAGGGCAGCCGGTCAACCAGAGCTGGAATCCTACCGGGGCTGCCAGATGGGACAAGTACCAGGATGATCCGGCGGTTAAAATCGCAACCGAGCAAAATGGCCTCGGTATACCGGAGGGTTTCTGGGATTTCCTCAACCGCAAAGGCCCCATTTATACCGGCGATGGTTTTAGCGATGGCACAGTCAGTGAGTGGCTCTTTAGCACCGGCTTACCCCTAACCGAAGCTTACTGGACCAAAGTTAAAGTCGGCGGGGTGGAAAAGGATGTGCTTTTTCAGGCTTTTGAACGCCGGACTCTGACCTATACTCCGGCCAACCAGGCCAACTACCGGGTGGAAATGGGCAATGTAGGCTGGCATTACCTGACCTGGCGCTACCCGAAAGGCGCTCCGTCCGTCAGCGATGTCCCGGCCTCGACCAAACCGCAAGCCCCGCCCACCGCTGGCGGTCCGTCCTGGTATGTCATAACGGGTGACTCTTTGAACATTCGCACTGGCCCTAGCACTACAGCCCCTATAGTCGAGCATACAGCGACCCATCCTTTCCTGCAACAGGCAGTTAAGGGCAACCGTGTTCAGCCTATCCGGTCGGTAGACGGTGAGGAAATAGAAGCGGGCAACAACCAGTGGTTCCAGATTTATGAGAACC
>JAYSYV010000730.1:0-4811 GCA_043727245.1 Chloroflexota bacterium
GGTGTCGGTGGTGCTGCTGACCGGCGCACCGGTCGGCGTGGGCGCAAAAGGTATGGCTGTGGCAAGGCTTGCGCCGCTAAGTGAGGTAACAAGAGCCTGGACGGTAGCGGCATTCCTGGGTGTGAGCGGGTTGGGTGCAAGGGCGGCAGTCGCATTGGCCTGGGTTTTTCCGGGAGCGCTGGAAGAAGTCACCACCAGAACGATAATAATTCCCAGGATGAGAATCCCCAGGACCAGGCCGAGGATTATTTCTATTTTGTGGCTGTGGGGCGGTTTTTCAGGTGTAATTCTCTGGTTGGCCGAGGTAGCCCGGACTGCCGTAGAGGTAGGCGGCTTTTTAGGTGAGGCCAAAGTGTTCCCGGTCGGGATTCCTGGCTTTTGGGGGGCTTTGGCGTTACCGGGTTTCTCGGTTCCTTGACTCATCAGGGATAGTTACCTCTTTAGATATATTTCTATCGAAAAAGCTTCACGCAACCGGGCATGCACTCTACCCCTTCAAGAGAGTTTCTGGAATTGGCGAGGGAAATATTTCCCTCGCCAATATCTTATTACTTGATGGTATCTTCCGGCGAACCGAGCGAAAGCATATCGTCGGGTGTATTGCCTTTAAGCTGAGTCTGGGCCTGGTTGCGTAAGGATAAGCCGTAAATGCTGATAAAGCCTATCGCGGCATCGTGGTTGTACTGGTCGCCCTTGTCGTAGGTTGCCAGGGAGAAGTTGTACAGCGACTTGGGTGACTGAGAACCGCCCTTGATAACGTTGCCCTTGTAGAGTTTAAGCCGGATAGTGCCGGTGGCGAAACGCTGGCTGCTGGTGACATAGGCCGCCAAATCCTGGTGTAAGGGGCTGAACCACTGGCCGTTGTAGACCATCTCGGCATATTCCGCTGCAACTTTAGCCTTGAAACGGGAAGCATCGCGGGTCATGGTCAGGTCTTCAATCCAGCCGTGAGCCTTGTGCAAGACTACTGCTGCCGGGGCTTCATAGACTTCGCGGCTCTTGATACCGACCAGGCGGT
Organism: Chloroflexota bacterium; assembly: GCA_043727245.1. Lineage (GTDB taxonomy): Bacteria > Chloroflexota > Chloroflexia > Chloroheliales > Chloroheliaceae > 54-19. Next base: position 1,019 of record JAYSYV010000730.1, read on the forward strand.
TTTCGATGTGGTCAATTCGGCCAATCCCGTGTTTTCCGGCCAGGCCGTTGAGCCTGGTAATCAGCGAAGTGCCGTCCATGCGGTCGCCGTTGAGAGCCACCGGGATACCTTTTTCAAAGTCCAGGGTAATTTCTTCGGCCTGGTCGGGCCAATCTTCGGGGTGGCCGGTCCATTCGTAAGCTTCTTCGGGCGGCTCGTTCCAGGGGTCTTCCAGCGGTCCGGCCTCGACCGAACGGCCCCACAGATTCTGGTCCACGCTGAAGCGTTTCTGGCTGGCCGACAGCAGGGGGATATTATTGGCGTGAGCGTATTCAATTTCCTCATCACGGGTCATGCGCCACTCGCGGACCGGCGCGATAATTTTCAGATTGGGGTCCAGCACGCTAACCGAAACATCGAAGCGGACCTGATCGTTGCCTTTGCCGGTGCAGCCGTGAGCTACAGCCGTGCAGTTTTCTTCGCGGGCGACCTGGACCAAATTCCAGGCAATCAGAGGCCGGGCCAGGGCGGTCGCCAGGGGGTACTCGCCTTCGTAGAGAGCGCCAGCCTGCAAAGCGGGCCAGATAAAGTATTTGACGAAATCATCTTTTACGTTGCGGACCAGGGCTTTAACCGCCCCGATTTCTAACGCTCTTTCCCGGACTGTTTCCAGGTCGCGGTCGTTCGCGCCGACATCTACCGTCAGCGTCACGACATCCATATCGTATTTTTCTTTAATCCATTTGATTGCTACGCTGGTATCCAGCCCACCAGAGTAGGCCAGAACTACTTTTCCACCCATTATTTAACCGCTCCTATTCAAAGAATCAGGTGTAAGTCGCAGGCCAACCGTTAGAGGGGGCGGCGTTCTTACACCTGTGCCTATTCCACTTATTTCTTTTTGTACAAATTTCCCAGAGGCCGCCGGGTTTCCCAGGCAATTTTCTCCCCTTTGCCCCTCAAAATTTAGCATAAATATAACATATGGGCCTCATTTTAACAATAACCCTAAAAAGTTCTAAAGCCATACCAATTTTGAGGAACTGTGCTTCATGTCATACGTTTAACTTACGAATGAAAGTAGAGTTTACAAGACTAAAAAACTTTAAAAACTCCATAGGCAAACTAAATCCCATATAAATGTTGCGAAACGAACTTTACATCATGGAAACCCCAGGTTGTTGCAAAACGAACAAACGAAAGAAACTATACTCCAAATTATCGGTAAATTACGAAGAAGTATGAAAAATTACCAGACGAAAGGTGTAAATAAATCAATGATGAATCGCATATGGGTGGCCCAGTCAGCACCACCCCGAACCCGGTTGCAAAAAATTGGATTGTTGCTGCCGGTGTTGTTACTTTTGCAAGCCCTGGCGTTGGGGCTTAATCCGAGTGGAACGGTTAAAGCGGAAGGGTTTTCCGACCCGGCCTTCCAGCAGCAATGGAAATTGACTGACGAAGCGGTCGCCACCGGCAAGGCCAGCCGGACTTATTTCTGGGGGCCGCAGCCTTTCGCCCATACGGCGGAAGTTTATGAGGGAAGCCCCTTCAACGGCCAGCGCAGGGTTCAATATTTTGATAAAGCTCGCATGGAGTTGCCCCGAAAAGAGGGCCAACCTGACGACCTGGTGACAAACGGTTTGCTGACTGTTGAACTGGTAACGGGCCAGCTTCAGGTTGGCGACACCCAGTTTTTGCAACGTTCTCCGGCTACTAACCCGGTAGCGGGCGATCAGGTTGGCAATAGCCTGACTCCCTCTTATGCCAGTTTCAACCAGGGCAACCTGGCTTTCGGTGTATCGGGCGCGACCAAAGCAACCGACCGCACCGGCCAGCCGGTCAACGAAGCGGTAAATGCTAACGGTCAGGTTTCTACGCTGTCGCAAACTCCCATCAGCCTGAAATATGCCCGTTATTTCAACGAAACCGGCCACAATGTCGCCGAAGTGTTTAACAACTTCTTCCAGGCCGACCCGCTGGGCGAAAGCAAGTGGCTTTCGGTAATGGGCTATCCGATTACCGAACCGTTCTGGGCCAAAGATAAAGTCGTGGTGGGCGGACAGCCTCGCGATGTATTAATCCAGCTTTTCCAGCGGCGGGCGCTGACCTATACCCCTTCCAACTCAGCCGCCTTCCAGGTGGAGATGGGCAATATCGGCCAGCATTACTATGTCTGGCGCTACGGCTTCGAGACTCGCGACCAGTTGCCGGGCAATTACCGGCTTATTAACCCCGTGGGCAAGACCCTATATTCGACCTCTATCCGAAAACCGTCCGACAAGGTAATACTGGGTGACGCTCCTTCTACTATAACCGGGTTGTGGGCCTTGAATGAAGGTCGGGCCATCGTAGCCGTTGACAAAAAGACTTACCTGGCCGACCTGACAAAAGCCCGTGCTTTCAAAGAATTGACTCCACCTACCGGCGATGGTTTAAACCCAGCTAATATAGCCGTCTTCCAGGCAGTTGGCTCACCTGACAGTAAAAAAATCGCCATCACTTTCGGTTCTGGCAGTACTCAGGTAGTCCAGGTTTATGAGGTCAATACCCTTTCCGGCGATAATATTGCCGTTACGGATAATTACAGGGCTTTCACTCTTTCGTCCAACAATACCAAAAATATAGCTTTTTCGGATGATAGCCGTTACCTGATGGCAGCAATAAATGATGGTCTGGCTATCTTCGATGTAATTGGGCGGCAGAACAAAGTGCTGGACGTTAAAGGCCCGGCTTACTGGGTGGGTAAGAGCAACCAGTTACTTGTTACCAGCCCGCCTGTCGTTCAATATGACGAAGCGGTTAGTGCCTATAAAGTGATTACCAATGGTAAAATTAGCCTGGTGGACGCAGTAACTAACACAATCAAGCAATTGGTGGAAGGGCCAAAAATCAAGGAAGCGCTACCTTCGCCGGATGGCAATTACTTTGCCTTGCGCCAGTCTGTGAACCTGTTCGATAGTTCAGGCTCTTCCAGTTTGATTAAGAACCTGCTTACCTTCCGGTCAATAGCTGACCCTACCAACGACCTGACTCCTACTTTCGAGCAAGGAACCGGTGGCCGGAGTAGTAGCGAACCTTCGCTGGTAGGCTGGAGCGCCGACGGAACTTATCTCCAGATTCAGAGTCGTGCCGGGTTTACAGCCGGGTCCAATCGTACTGATAATAGCTTTGTGTCGCTAGTCAATGGCAAGCCTTTGAAACAGCAAGAAGTGCCGGGCAATTACCTCAGTGTTGTTTCCTTACGGTTGGCAGCCCCCGTCTATACCATTAAAGCTTTGCACACTTATAACGGTCCCTACGAACCGAGCGATCAGTCTATCACCTTGCAAAATTTTGATAATAGCGAGCAAACCGTTTTGTTTTCGGTCAAAGTCACCCAGAATCAGACCAATAATGATACACCTATCCGGTTAGCCCGGGTGGTCCAGGTTCCGGTGGTTTAACGGGTAAATCTTTACCTGGAATGAGTATTTCCTATACTGAGCAGGTGTAATTCTGAAAAAAAATTATGCCTGCTCTTTTGTTTATAGAAAATCGCGCGGCCTTTTGCTTATCCGACTGTATTTACAGTAATATTAGAGCCAGTGGCAGCTTAACCTTTTAGTCAACATTCGACTGAATATATTCAAGGAGGAATTAAGGTGGTTATATTAACAGCTATGTATGGGCCTCCCCAGGACCAGGCCGCTTTTGACGTTACTATGTGGAAAATAACACGTCGATAGCCGTAAAAATCCCCGGACTACGCGGCTATACCAAATTCAAACCGGCTACCCTTGACCCTTCTGTGCAATCGCCCTACTACCTGATA
>JAYSYV010000731.1:0-1481 GCA_043727245.1 Chloroflexota bacterium
GTGGTAGTGATTGACTTTGGGACCAGCGAAGTGGACGGTCGGCTGGTGGGTGATGCCGATTTTGAAAGCTTGCTGCCCGTAGCCGCCGCCATTACGCCGACACCGGGCGGAACCGGCCCTATGACTAACGTAACGTTGCTGGGTAACGTTCTTAAAGCGGCCCGTCAGCAATCTGGCCTTTAAGCCCTTTAAGGAGAACTTTTCGGTCGTTATCCCGGTCTTTAGTACAGGGCAAAGAACCTTATAAACTGCTAAACTGTAGAGAACGATAAATGCTTGTAGACTTGAGCGTTGAAGAATTTATGGCCCGGCTCGGTTCCGGGGATGCCACGCCGGGTGGAGGTGGAGCTGCCGCCCTGGCCGGGGCTGCCGCTGCCGGGCTGGTGACAATGGTGGCTCGCCTGACCACCGGGCGACCGGCCTTTACACACATCGAATCACGAGTCCGGGAAATTATCCGTCAGGGCGATTACTTACGCGAAACACTCCTGGCTGCTGTAGACACCGATGCCGCCGCCTTCGACCGGGTAATGGCTGCTTATGCGCTACCACGCGCTACCGAGCAGGAAAAAGCCGCTCGCAAAGAGGCTTTACAACTGGCTTTAAGGGGAGCCACCGAGTCGCCTCTGGCGATTGCGCGGGCTTGCTTGAGCATAAGCGGCATGGCAACCGAACTGGCCGAAGCGGGTAATCCGCAGACCATCACCGATGCCGGGACAGCGGCCACGCTGGCTCAGGCTGCTTTGCAGGGAGCTATTTTCCAGGCACGGGTCAATTTGAAGTCTCTTAAAGATGAAACTTACACCGGGCCAATCCGCCAGGAAATTGAACGACTACTGACGGAAGCCCAGCACGCCACCCGGCGCACGCTGCAAGCCGTTGAAGAAAAGCTTGCTTAATTAAAACATATGTTAAATAAAAATATTCCTGGAGTTCAATTGATTGCTTTCACGTCCCAGCAATTCCGCAATACTATGAGTCATTTTGCCAGCGGGGTCACTGTAGTGACAACCCTGGCAAAAGATGGGACATATCACGGTATAACGGTCAGTTCTTTCACCTCGGTATCGCTCAACCCGCCACTGGTACTGATTTGTATTGATAAAAACGCTGCCGCTCACCATATTTTGCCTGAATTCGGCTTCTTCTGTGTTAATTTCCTGCACGAAGGCCAGGTCAACCTGTCCAATCGCTTTGCCGGACGCGACCCTGAACGCTCTTTCGATGATATTCCGCTTTATACCAGCGCCACCGGAGCGCCGGTCTTCGCGGAAGCCCTGGGCTTCGTAGATTGCCGGATTGTGAATACCTACGATGGCGGCGACCATACTATCTACCTGGGAGAAGTCCTGCAACTGGGTACAGCCGACCCGACCCTGAAAGACGGTCAGGAAAGCAGCCCCTTGATTTATTACAAATCGGCCTACCACTCATTAAAACCCTGATAAGCTATGATTAAACCTACCCTGGAATTTGAACAG
>JAYSYV010000732.1:0-1480 GCA_043727245.1 Chloroflexota bacterium
GAAGTGAACTGCAATAGCGGAACCTTTGGCTTACGGTTGCTTTGCGATAATCAACCGGTCGCCTATCAACTGGCCGGAGCCAGGCAGACTGGGCCTGACTCTTTCCAGGGGCAACGCGCCAAAGTGGTTTTCGAGGCTCGGCCTGGTAAATGGCGGGCCGAACTGCGCGACCTGACTAATGGTGAACTTGACATATCCCAGCGTACGGTAGAAGCCCTGGGACATTTTACCAGCCTTTCGCGCCAGTTCCAGATTTTGCTGCCCGGTCAGAGCCTGGACCGCGAGGCTATCGGGGCTTTGCAATTGCGAGTTTTACCCTCGCTAGATAAACCTTTCCAATTCCTATGCGACTCTACCACCGATTATAGCCATCGCTGTTGCGAACAGACCGCCGCCAAATTACTGGCAAGTGTGGCGGCTCTACTGGCGGCTGGGAACAAGGACCAAGCCAAATACCGGGAAGTAATCCTGACCGGCGTGGCGCGAGAAAAGACCATGTTTTTACCGGGACAGGGCTTTATGATGTATCCGCCCGAAGAGTCCGGGGGCAATCGCCAGCCAAACGACTATTGGGGTAAACTGGCCGCCCGCCATTTAGGCGACTTATCCCTTTTGGGAGCGTCATTACTGAACAGCGGCCTTGACCCTGAAATTGGGCAAGCTCTTCGCGAAGCCCAGGCTATGGGTGATGCCGCTCTCCAGGCTTACCGGTTGCCGCTGGTCCCCGAAAAGATCGAAAGTGGCCGGGAGGCTTTCCAGGTGGTCTTAAAGAAAGGCTCCAAACTGGCCCAGTCTTTGAATTATGCCCGGACCTCGCTGGCAAATCAAGGTGTGTTGGCTGGAAAAGGCCAGGTGCTTGCCAGGGAAGAAAAAGCTTACTGCGCGGCAGCTTTGCTGGCCGGTGGCGCTCAGTCAGACCTTTTGATTGCCATAAAGGTCGCGAACGACCTGGCGAAAGAACTGGACGGCGAAGGTCGCCTATATTCCACGGTTGATTCGGTAGCGTTGATTTGTCTGTTGCTGGGTTTAAGGTCTGCCGGGATTGGCGGCTCCGGTTCCAGCCGGTTGAAGCTGGATGGCCGAGAGATGGCTCTGGCCCAGGCTCTCGAACTTGCCGCTGGCGGGGAAGTCCACCAGGTGGAAGTTATCGAAGGAGCCGCCCTGGTGGAAGTTACTTCAGAACTTGTGGAAGACTGGAACAGTTTCCGGGGCGAAGTGCCGGTAGCCGTAGAACTAATTCAACGTGGCCGCCTGGGGCGGTCCCTGCGGTTGGGCGATACTCTTGATCTGGTGGTTAAAATCCAGGAATATATTCCCGGTCTGCTGGTCCATGTGTGCCTACCTCCGGCACTTTCCTCGATGGAAGGCGGCGGCGAGGTTAAAAAGTTCTCACTAGATTTCAAGGGCCGGAAAGAGCTGCATCTACCGCTGCGGGCGACCGGCTACACCCTGGCGAAAGGTGAACACTGGGCGGTCCTGG
>JAYSYV010000733.1:0-4788 GCA_043727245.1 Chloroflexota bacterium
CTAAGAGCATTTTAGGATCGTAAGCCCGCCCCCCTTTTGGGCTGTAGTGGTCATAGAGGGCTTTGAGATCAAGCTGGGTCATCAGATCTACCACGAAGACGGCCAGGTGATCCGGCGGCAGACAATCCCCCAATCGGATGGTGCTATCCAGGGTCGCAACATGATCTACCGTTGTAAATTTTTTACTCATACTTTAGTCTAGCACGCTTTGACTTTTTTGGCCCTCTCTCCGACATCCTGCTAGCTTATTACGCCTGGAACGGGGTCGAAGTAAAATTACTTTGCCTTACTCACGGCGAACAGGGCTATAATGACAAGGCTTCCGAATACGAACGCCGGATACTGCCCCAGGTTCGCCAGGCCGAACTGACCCGTTGTTGTGAAGTATTAGGCATCCAGCTTTTACCACTGCTGGATTATCCCGATGGAGGGTTGGCTAAATTCAAGGTTGGACAGTTAGCCAGGCCCATAGCTCAGGTTATTAGCCAACAACGGCCAGACTTAGTAATCACCTTTGGTCCGGACGCGCTTACCCGGCATCCTGATCACCTGGCTATTCACCATGCGACTACTCTGGCCTTTGAGATGGCTGCCCAACCGGGAATGGCCCTTTTCTATGCCGGTTTAAGCGAACTTAATGTTTCCAGGCTTAGTACCCGGCTGGAAGGTTCCCTGGGTTCAATACCTTTGATGTTGACCGGCGCTCCCAATATTGAGCAAGATACGGTGATTAATGTTGAGCATTTGAGCGCATTAAAATGGGCGGCAGTGGCTTGCCATGGCACCCAGTCGGGAAACTTTGAAAGTTTAACAGAAAATGACCGCCGACTATTAAGTCAGAAGGAATATTTCTGGTTGAAAAAGGTTGCCGGCGGCTATGTTAAGAAAGCCGCGCTGGAGCACTCAGGCCCGTTCGCGGACGACTTATTCGCAAGAGTAAACCTCTGCGACCAGCTTCTAAAAATCGCTTAAGGGCCGTCTTGGCGGTTGTGTTGCAAAAAAGAGGTTATACTGGTAGGGTACTTGAAATATTTCTTAATCCTTCCTACTGAAAGCGAGTTTCAATCTTTGGATCCTCTTAACCCTTTTAAATGGCGGCATCATCAGGCTGAAATTATTCTTCTCTGTGTCCGCTGGTACTTGCGCTATTCCTTAAGTTACCGGGATTTGGAAGAAATCATGGTTGAACGAGGCCTCCTGGTTGACCATACTATCATTTACCGCAAGTTACCGGGATTTGGAAGAAATCATGGTTGAACGAGGCCTCCTGGTTGACCATACTATCATTTACCGCTGGGTCCAAAAGTATGCTCCTGAGCTAGAGAAACGAAGTAAGCCTCATCTTAAAGCTACCAATGATTCCTGGCGAACGGATAAAACCTACATCAAAATCAAGAAAGTTTGGACTTACCTTTACCGGGCGGTAGATTCCGAGGGTAACACGCTCGAATTTATGCTTTCTAAGAGCCGGGATGCTGCTGCAGCCACCCGTTTCTTTCGTAAAGTCCTGGGCGCTACCCACACCATAACTCCTAGAGTAATTACCGTTGATAAAAATCCAGCTTACCCAAAAGCCCTCTCAACTCTAAAAGAGGCTGCTTTTGTGAGTGAGGATTGTGAATTACGGCAGATCAAATACCTCAACAATATTGTCGAACAGGATCATCGTTTTATAAAACGGAGAGTAAAACCAGGACTTGGCTTTTATTCTTTCAAGACAGCCTGGGCCACTTTACGAGGGTACGAGATAATGAATATGATTAGAAAGGGACAAATTAAAGGTGTAGAAAAAGGAAATATTGTAGGGCAGGTCCATTTTATTCATCAAGTCTTTGGCCTGGTAGCTTAATCCTCTCATTTTACTGGCTTATCACAACCTTTTTCCTATAACCATATTTTTTCAACACAACCAAAGCCGCTACTTATTATATAAGTTGCTTCTCTAGTATACGAGCCATTACAAGGGTACGATATTTAGAAACAGAGCACTTCCTAATTGAACTTCATCAAATGTCTTGCTTACCGAATAAATATGTGGAATAATGTAATTATTATAGTAAAAAATAAATCCTCCGGATAGGTCAATTCACAAAGAGTCTGCTGGAAATCATTGTCCAGTCAAAGCGTAACCAACACAAGGAACAACATTCGAAGCTCCAGTTGGTGTGAAGCGAAAGGCAGTAGCCAAATGGCATTTGAAAAGAAGGATAGCCAGCAAAAGCTAACAGCTCAAACTACAAGTGAAAACTTATCCACTCAGGAAAGTGTCGAGGCTGCCTTTTCCAACCCTTTTATCACTTCGGTTGGTCCACTCAAAGAAAATAGGCACAACCTTACTCTTACCCAGGCCAATATAATTTCCCTCCAAAGAACCGTTGGGAACCGGGCGGTTCAGCGGATGATTGCCAGGCAATCCGGGCATGCAGCTGTTACGACAACCGGTTCAGACCACGCCATCCAGCGAAAATTAATCTCTGAAGCGAACCGGGCTTTTACCACAGCCGAAGTCCAAAATCCGGCCTATGCCCAGGCACGCACAGATACCGACCAGCACATGTCCGAAGGCGACCAGAAAAAAGTGGTCGACATCCGCGAGACTTTTGGCAAGACCGGCGGCTCGGCCTCTGATTTGAAGGACTTTATACGGGCTTACCTTTTAGGCCAGTACTCCGCGAGACTAGCCACCCTGGCGGCTAACACCGTCCTGAAGGAGGGCGAGAAAAAGAAGAAAAAAGCGGTTTATCTCTCAAAGTCCCTGCAAGTCAGGGATAAATATGCACCCTTACTGAAAATGGGGCCAGCTGCCTCAGAAACTCAAGCCTTTCTGGAAGAGGAGGGCTTTCAGGGTGGGGTAGCGGTAACTGACAAAGAGCAGCAGAAGGTACTGGCTAAAGGTCCCCGTATTGATGTCCGCTCAACCTTTATTGGCGGCCCAATCCTCGGTATTAACCTTCGGGCCCACCTTTTTATCGTTTACACCAGCAGCACCGGTAAGCAAATGTATTTCCGGGGTGGCCCGGACGAAAACGACTTTACGGTAGCCGATATGGGCGATTACACTCCCGGCACCGTGGACTGGGATCCCTCCGCGCCATCGGTAACAGTAATGAAAGGCTCCGCCGCCGCCAGTAAATTGGCCGGCCTGATCGAGGCTACTTCGGTCATTGATGCTATGCAGGTGCCTTACGTGGCCAATACCAAAACCCTGGACGGCGAGAACTGCAATGCCACCGCCTGGACTATCCTGAACCGGGCTGGCGTACCGGCCAAAAAACCCACCGGGATCCATCCCGGCTGGGGCAATCAACTAGGGAGTACCCTCAAACAGGGAAATGCGATCGAACCGCTAGCCGATGACATGGCTGCCGGTGAGTCCAGGGTTCTCAAAGATGGTCAGGTCCAGCTTTATAAAGACCAGATGTTTATGGAAAAGGACCAGGAAGTGCCGGGCGGCATCACCGTTACCAGGCTGGAAAAATGGACTCAGGCATCAAAAATCCGTTTAGCCGATAACAAAACCGCTTTTGTGGCCAATGGAGACCTGTCCAAGCCAAAAGTGAGTCTTCCTGACGGGCGGCCCTTCAAAATCGTTGGTAAACCCAATGAAATACATACTGTTAGAACAGAGGGCGCCACTCTCGAGGACAGTTACTACCCGTTAACCGGCGATATTATTCAGGTGATGGACGCAGCCTTTACCGGCGACCCCTCCTCTGATAACAAATTCGTCAAGATTAAATATGATACGGGAGACGGCACCGGCGAAAAATATGGCTATATGAAGGGCAGCGAACTTCGCGACCCTAATGCAGTTGTACAGCCGGTCGTGACAACACCCCGCCTCTTGAAACTTGCTACTGACGGCATGGTCCTGGATGACACCAAAAAGAAGTTCGTCCGTAATTATAGTCCGAAAAAGGGTGAGAATGTCCTGGTAGATGAACCGGGTTTTACGCCCGGCGACAGAGCCTGGAATGATCGTGAGATCAAGATCAAGTACAATGCTGAAGGCATAGAAATGACCGGCTATCTGATGGGCTACGACTTTGCCATCGGGTAAACGCTCGAAAGCCGTGTCGCACCACCGGGTATTGCAAGGACCAGACCGAGGTGGACAGCACGTTGAAAGAACTACCCACCCGTAGTTGATGAAAAAGACCAGAGGACAACTTGGCAGCTTCAAACCAGGGTAAAAAAAGTTTATCTAAATATTTCAGAATAAATGGTGCTTCGACCAATCTGACGGAAGAAGGCGAGAAATTCGGTTTCGAAAGCTGGCAGCCAACCGACGAAATCGTAATCACCAACAATCTTAACGAGCCCCTTAAAACAATTGCCGATCCTGCCGTCATCCAGGCTGTGCTGGAATATATCCGGCAACAGCAGGGTTGGACTGTCCCGGAGGAGGGTGTACCTGTTGCTCGTATCCGGTTTAATTTTTACCAGGGAGACCGGATTTTAGGCAACCTGGGCCTGGGCGCGACTTTCCTCTCCACCCACCATTCGGGCAGTTTCTATTCCAGACCCTCCACCAAAGCTGTGCGCGACCATCTTTTCGAACTGACAGGGCTGGAACTGCCCGCCAAAAGCTGACGATATTGGCAAGTTAAGTTTTTGAAGATATATGCGATGGGTGATTTTGGGGGGTTATGCATAACCCCCGAAACGGTGCACTATCTTAGGCTCTGTACGCCCTTACTGGACTGAATTTATTTAGCTCCATCACTTAAATAGCGGTAGACTGTCGCTTTTGAGATACTGAATTCTTTAGTCAAGGAACGAATAGTG
>JAYSYV010000734.1:0-1476 GCA_043727245.1 Chloroflexota bacterium
GGAGCCGGACCGCCTCTTACGCAACTCGATAAATCAAACCTACGGCTTCGCCAGTTTTCGCGATTTAGACCAACTACCCGGCTACTTCCAGTTTTTCGCCAATAAAAACAGCGATATGCAAAAACTGGTCGCCGCTATTTCGCTCGACCCACTCGTGGAGTACGCCGAACCGAACTATATTGTTCACGCTAATAGCAACCCACCCGATGACGAGCTTTATAAACAGAAATATGTTGACCAGAGCGGATATACCCAATCTCGCCAGTGGTATTTGAGCAAAATTGGCATTACCGACCTGTGGAATGTTGTTACCGGAACTACTCAGACTATCGCTGTGCTTGATACAGGAGTAAACCCGCTTCACCAAGACCTTTGCTTTAATTCACAAAATAGCTATACCTTTATAACTCAAACCGCTAGCTCCAGTAATCCGTATAATGCTTTCTGCTCCAAATTTATCTGGCCGCTTGGTTTTAATTTTGTACCAATATCGCCTACAGCAGGCGCTTTAGATAATAATGGACATGGCACAGCCATAGCTGGTATTATCGCCGGAACCACGGACAATGGTATCGGCATAGCCGGGATAAACTGGAAGGCTTCAATCCTACCGGTCAAGGTACTAGACGCTACCGGCACTGGGACGCTATCCTCAGTTTCGCAAGGTATAAGATACGCCGCCGATAAAAGGGCCAGGATTATAAATTTAAGTTGGAGCTTAGAAACATCTACTATTCCCCAAACCCTCCAGGATAGCATTGTCTATGCGCAAAACAATGGGTCTTTAATAGTCACAGCCGTAGGAGCTTTGACACGTGGCCCTTTTCCGCCACAGACTGCTCTAGCCAGTTACCCTGCCGCTTTCCCTGGTGTAATTGGTGTAGGAGCTACCGACGAGTTTGATAGAGTGATTGATAATCAGTATAGTGACTATGTTTCGGTGGTAGCACCCGGAAAAGATATTTTTACCACCTACTGCGATTTTGTCACTTCTAACGGCAGAGCAGATAATATTACCTTTTCTGATCCAGTTTATAACGGACCTGATCAGCATCCTGATATAACTACTACGGTCAGGCCCGTAGCTGTTACCAAGTTTGTAACCAAGTACGCTTATCAGCAGCCGAATTGTAAAAACCCTGACGAGCAACGTTATCCGGTAACTGAACAAAATTTTGTAGTATTAGATCCCTGTGCGGTTGGTGATATATTCAGTTGTGACGTAAGACAGAATTTTCAGCCTCTTCCACCCAATCCACCTACAGAAGAAGACTCTGTACCTAAACCTGTTGATGCTGGTTTTCTAATAACAAGAACGACAACTTACAACGTAAACCGGGTGAGTGTTAAAAGTTATTATGCCTACGTTAACGGGTCAAGTTATTCGGCAGCGATTGTAAGCGGCCTGGCAAGTCTGATAATAGCCGCTAATCCGAATCTGACCAATGCCCAGATCAAGACTTTGATAGAGTCAAC
>JAYSYV010000735.1:0-4787 GCA_043727245.1 Chloroflexota bacterium
TCGTTAAACGGTACATTCAGGAAACCAACCGGGAGCGGCTTGAATGGCTCCTGGTAATGAGGCTTACCGGTCGCGGCAACCATAGCCAGGGTCCGGCCATGGAAACCCTTCAAGGTGCTGATGACGGCATAGGCTCCGGCTTTATTGACTTTACCCCATTTGCGGGCCAGTTTGACGGCCCCTTCGTTGGCTTCCGCTCCGCTATTGCCAAAAAAAGCTTTATCAAAAACCGTATTTTCGATCAATAGCTTGGCTAATTCGATTTGGGGTATAGTATAATACTGATTAGAAGTATGTATTAAGGTCGCAGCTTGCTGCTGGATGGCCGAAACTACCGCAGGGTGGCAGTGTCCCAGGGCGTTAACCGCCCAACCGGCCATAAAATCCAGGTATTCTCGCCCGGCATCGTCCCAGAGACGGACACCTTCACCGCGCACCATTACTGGTTGAGGGCGCTTGATGTTGAACATCAAGTATTTCTTCTCTAGTTCCGGCCAGTTAGTAGTAATCACGCGCCGATCCTCCTTATCATGTTATGTCAAAACCAGGAACAATGAAACAAAATGGACGGCCACCGGGTCTATTAACATGAAGAAAATTAAAGATGCACCGGTAGTCTCGCTCTAATTCGGGTTCATTGTATAACTTTTGACCAAAACGGTCAACGATTAAGCCTGTACAGGGCGGTCCAAAAAGAGGTTACATATGTTTTGTCCCAGTTGCGGCACTCAAAATGAGCGCGACACCGAAAAATGTAAAAATTGCGGCAAATTACTGCCCCAACTCTCACCTGGTGGTGAGCTTGTATTGCCTTCAACGCCGGGGGCAACTACAGGTAGCAGCGAGGCGGCCATGCCAGATACGACTATACCCGGTTCGTCCGGCCCCAAAGCCGGTTCACCGGGCAGCCAGTACGCCTTTACCAACCAGCCCGAACCTGCGGCAGTGGCGACTGCCGCACAGCCAGGTCCATACTACAACCCGACCTATTCTCCTTATAGTGGTGGACAGCCCGGTTATGCGCCCTACTATAACTACAGCCTGCCAGTAGACCAGATGGGGGTCGCCCCGGCGGAGATTGGCTTCTGGCCCCGTTTGGGAGCCTATGTTATAGACAATATTATCCTGGGGATTATTAGCGGCATTGTATTTTTTATCCCGTTATTCGTTTATTTAGCCAATTTTATCTCACGCCATCAGGCTGAAGTTTTGCCGGTCTGCGATAACTCGGCTTATGGCTATAACGCACAAACCTGTAATGCCGTGCTTGAACGAATTTTAACCCAGTCCAACGAGTTAACTGGCTTTGTTTATATGGTGCTTGGGTTGGGACTGGCTGTTATCGTAATTACGACCCTTTACTACACCTTAATGACTGCCAGGGGAGCGACTGTCGGCAAGAAGGTTTTCGGGATGAAGGTAGTCAGGGAAGACGGAGCGCCTATAGGCTTCGGACGGTCGTTGTTGCGGCACACTGTTGGTTACTGGGTCAGCGCGGCTGTCTTTGGGCTGGGCTTCATCTGGATAGGCTTCGACCCGCACAAACAGGGCTGGCACGATAAAATCGCCGGGACTTATGTAGTGAGGGCCAATCGTTGAACGTTGAACGCGGAAACCGGGTAAGGCAGGAGTGACTAACAAATCTAATAATAAAATGCCAATAAAAGTAAGTTTTAAGAGGCGTTAGATTTCACGTTTAACGTTTTACGAAATAGTAAAAAAGTTTGATTTACGAGAGGAATAGAAATATGTATAATTATACACCTGGCAACGCCAGTGAGCAGCAATACCAGTCCGCCTACCGGCAGGCCGAAAGGCGGGTCAAGGCTAAACTGGGCTTTTACTGGCATCTTGCTTCCTACGTGCTGGTAAACGGCTTATTAATAATGATTTATCTTGTTACCGGACCTATACCGGGGTTTTATGTTTATCCCTGGTTCGTCTGGTCTATGTTCGGCTGGGGTATCGGGCTGCTGTTTCATTTCGTAGGAGTGTTTGTCTTCAGTAATGTATCAAGCGAAGACAACAAACGCAGGATGATTGAAGAAGAAATGCGCCGGATGGGCGCTTATCCTCCCGCCAGCACCGGCACTTATTCGAGTGGAATACCCCCGGTGTCCGGAGTAAGTTATCAGCCGCCAACTGGCGGAGCAGTCGGGTCTTTTGACAAGGACTTACCGCGATAATTATGTTTTTCCGCCTTTCCATGCGCCATCTATTCCAGACCAGAAGGTTCTTAGAAAGCCGGTTTGCAAAGGAGTTTGGTTATTAAGGATGGCAATTTCTGAGATTACCCGCCCTGTTGCTTTCAATGACAATATTCCCAATATATTAGTCGTAGATGACCGGCGTGACATTATAAATGTCATCCAGATTGCGCTGGAAGAACAGCCGGTCAACTTTTTTTCGGCTGGAGATGGCCGTGCCGCTATGCGTGAACTGGAAACCCGTCCATTCGACCTGCTGCTGCTGGATGCCAAAATGCCGGGCCTGAGCGGTTTTGAGGTCTGCCAGATTGTCAAGAATCACCCTGTGTGGCACTCCACTAAAATTATAATGATCAGCGCCAGCAATGTCCCTGACGATAAAATCCGGGCTTTTGAGGTTGGGGCCGACGATTATGTAACCAAACCCTTCCGGGTCCAGGAACTTAAAGCCCGCGTCCAGGTAATGCTCAATTTGCGGACAGCCGAACGCGCTTTGACGCAGCGCAACGATCAATTACTCGAACTAATCCGCGTTTCTGAAAGATTGAATCGCCAGCTTAACCTGGATGATACCGCCGGAGAAGTGGTTAAATCGGCCACGCGCCTGACCCGCGCCGACAGGGCTTACCTGCCCCTGTGGGATTCAGTCCATCACATGCATTATTTTGTGGCAGCCGAAAACCCGGTGGAGGGTATAGAAACAGTCCTGAATATGCTGATGCCGGAGGGAGGTGGCCTGGCGGCGCTGGTCCAAGAAAAAGCCCAATTGGTGATTCTACCGAATTACCAGACCTTTGAAGGAAAAATACCGGGCTTATTATTGGATTGTTATGAAACAGCCGGAGTGCCTTTGCGGATTGGCGACCGTCATATTGGGGTGTTGGTGGTGGCGCTGGCCGACCCGGAGCGGCATTTCGCCCCGGCTGACCTGGATATTCTGGCTAGCCTGGCGAACCAGGCCGCTATCGCCATTGATAACGCCCAACTCTATACCGACCTGGCCCGCGAGAGTGAAAAGTACCGTCTGATTGCCGAAAAAGCCAGCGACCTGATCATCAGCCTGGATGCCAGCGGCAGCCTTACCTATGTCAACGAACGCTTAAAATCTATTCTCGGTTACGACCCTGAAGAAATTCTGGGCAAGAAACTGGAGGATTTTCTGGCCCCCGAAGGGCAGGCCACTTTAAACCAGATGATCGAGGATTTGCTGCACCGCGCCCCTGATAATGCTCCTGGGGTCTACGAAACTCAACAAAGAGAACTGCTGGCGGTATCCAAAGAAGGTGTACCGGTCAACCTGGAATTTAACTTTAGCCTCTTTTACCAGCCCGGCTCGCAGGGGAAAATCGCCGGAATTCAGGCTATCGGTCGCGACGTAACAGCCCGCAAACGCAGTGAGGAAAACGAACGCATGCGAATGATTGGGCAGATTGCCAGCGGAGTGGCCCACGACCTGAATAATGTACTGGCGAATGTCCTCGGCCACGCTCAATTACTTAAAACGGAACTTGAAGACCCGGACACTATAGAAACGATTGAGATTATCGAGCAATCAGCCCTGGACGGAGCCGAAACGGTCCGGCGCATCCAGGAATTTACCGTCCAGCGTATGCAACAAAACCTGGATGTGGTGGATTTGAACGCGGTGGTCCAGAGTACGATTGACCTGAGCCGGCCCCGCTGGCGCGACGATGCCCAGCAACACGGCATGAGGGTGGGGATCGAGCGCGAGTTGCAGCCCATCCCGCCGGTCCAGGGCAAAGCCGCCGAATTGCGGGAAGTGCTGGTCAACCTTGTCAACAATGCCATAGACGCTATGCCAGCCGAGGGCGGTAAAATCAGCTTCCATACTTACCTGGAAACACCCGAAATGGCCTGCCTGGAAGTGCGCGATACCGGCAAAGGGATGGACCCCGAAGTAAGGCGGCATATCTTTGAGCCTTTTTACACGACAAAAGGCGTGCGCGGAACCGGGTTGGGTTTATCGGTCGCTTATGGGATTATTTCTCGCTTTGGAGGCAGAATCTCGGTAAAATCAAATCTGGGCGCAGGGACTACTTTCTTTATTCGTCTGCCGGTTTCCCGGACTAAAGAAGGCGAAATTATTCGACCGCAAAAGGGCGCTAAACCCAGCCAGCTACCTATCCGCTATTCCGGGCGTATCCTGGCGATTGATGATGAACTAAATTTGCGAAATATATTGCTCCGGGCCTTATCGGTCGCCGGGTTCGAGGTGGAAGTAGCTGACGGCGGCATTCAAGCCCTGGAAAAGCTTCAAAACGCTGCCAACCAGCCGGGCCAGTCCGAAAAGCCCTACGATTTGGTCTTTAGTGACCTGGGTATGCCCGACCTGAGTGGCTGGGAGGTAGCCGCCGAACTCAACCGTCGCTGGCCTCAGGTTCCGCTGGTGCTGGTGACGGGATGGGGCGACCATATAGACCAGCATAAACTCGCCAGTCACCAGATTACCGGCACGATTGCCAAGCCTTTTAATATTCACGACC
The DNA here is from genome assembly GCA_043727245.1 of Chloroflexota bacterium. GTDB lineage: Bacteria > Chloroflexota > Chloroflexia > Chloroheliales > Chloroheliaceae > 54-19. Next base: position 4,712 of record JAYSYV010000735.1, read on the forward strand.
TTGTAACACTGGCAGGTAAACTGATCGAAGCAAAAAAAACGCCTTAATTTACTTGCGAGAATTACTGGCTAATCCG
>JAYSYV010000736.1:0-1474 GCA_043727245.1 Chloroflexota bacterium
CCCACCTCAATTACCCCGGCGACCCTCACCGTCGAAGCGCCCGCGATTGTGGCTAACCCGCTGTCGGAAGCCGATACTAAAAGTCTACCTTTGCAACTAGCCCTGGGCGGTACGGTCAGCAAGCTGAGTAATCCGGGCGCGACAGCCTGGGTCGAATACAAAGTCGTTAAGACCTTCAACCAGGCCGCAGTTGTTGTGTTAGCCCCGGCTACTTTATCCGCACCGACCAATGGCACGGCTATCTGGTCGGCTACTATTGATACCAGCAATTTACCGCCTCAGCCTACTATTAACTTTGTACCTAAAATATGCTGGGATGGCAACGGTTCAGGCAACTATTGTTATTCGGTGGCGGTCCCCTTACCGGGAACTATTCCAGAGATAGTGCCAGCTTTTGTGAACAAACCGGCTGACCTTTCCAAGCCGGTTAATTTCGTGGTGGCTGCGACTCCAGTGGGCCGAGCTTCCACCATCAAATTCCTGATGAGTTTTACCCGCTTCAACGGGCAAGTCCAGGACTATACCCAGTTGACAACCGAAGCAAACACAGCCAATAGCTTTACAGTTCCCTTCGACTCGATTGCCCTGGGTTTAGCCCCCAACCAGACGGTAAACTTCAAGTTAATCGCCTGTAATGATAGCGGCTATTGTAGCAAGGCCGCCGATGCGCCGGTAGTACCGTTCGCGATTCCAGCCAGCACCTTAGCTCTAGCGCCCACAGCGGATGCTCTTAAAGCCACCCCCCTACCGCCCCAGGTTTCTTTAACCGGGGTTGTTACCGGGCGTAATGTGGGCAGTCTTCAGCTTAGTGCTGTTTACAATGACATACGTCATGCCGCAACCGGCAGTTATACTAATACAACTGTTTACAATAGCGTGATAGTTGCCGGACAAGATGCGAATGCGCCACCCTTCCCGATCATCTGGGATACCACCGATATACCGCCCCAGAGTGGTATTTCTCTGCAATACAAACTATGCTGGAACGGTACTCTGGATAGTGGTTGCGCGGCGGTTGTACCGGTCTATACCGGCCTTACCAAGGATGCCCCGGCTATAAGCAAGATTATGATTAACGGGAATCTGGAGTATAACCCTACCGGTAATAATATTCTGCCTATTCCCTATAGCCCCCTTATCACCAACACTATTAATTTGCCGATAACCGCCGTTGTCACCGATACCAATATAAGTTCGATTAAATGGCAAATACAGGGCATACCGGATACCGCTAACGCCGCTTACACCGCAGACCTGGCGGTCACTTCAGTGGTGAATCTTCAGGCAGTCAGTACCTTACAGTTGAACCTGGCCCTGCTTCTGCCAAATAAGAATTCGATTGCAACTCCTTCTGATTTCAGGCTGGTGGCGATGCCAGTCTGGCAAGACAGGTATGTTATTAGCGAGACCAATAAAATCAAAATTGAGCCGCTAAAACTTATAACCTTTGAGGTAAACATGAAGGGGGCTGATA
>JAYSYV010000737.1:0-1473 GCA_043727245.1 Chloroflexota bacterium
TGTTGCGCCAGGTAGTTTGGTAAAATCCTCCAGCATCGCCAGGGCTAACTGAGCCATTTCAGTATTAGGTGCGATTTCCGCTACTTGTTTCAGGTAGCGAGTGGCTTTTGCAGGGTCGTCCCGGTAGGAAGAACCTAATGCAAATAGGGCTGATGCGTCCTGCGGATTCTCTTTGATAATCAATTCAAATTGGCTGCGGGCTTCTGGGATGCTCTGATTATAGAAATAAGATAGGCCCAGCCGGAAATGAGCCTCCATACGTTCTTCCGGTTTGGCGGAACTGTTGGCCTGGTCGGATAACTCGGAGGCTTGCCGGTAGGCCGCTACAGCGGTAGCGTAATTCTTATCACAACTGAGGTTGTAGGAACCCCAATCCATCAGGGTCATAAAATCGTTTGGGCTTTGTTTAAGGGTTTCGCGCAGCCGGTTTTCCGTAACCGGGTCTTTGCAATTGTCGCTGTTGGCCGCGACGGCAACAGGTGGTTTGACCGAACTTTGCCGCATATACCCAAAGCTCAGTACCCCCACCAGACTTACTACCAGCAAGCCAACCATAAAATAACGTAGACCCTCGGGGAGAGGACGCTCTACGTCTTGCGAGGTATCTTCGTTGCCGGGTTGTGAAAGATTTTCCTCTTTCAAAGTTGATTTCAGATTTATTTTGTTCTCTAGCTCCATAAGCGGAATGTTAACACGCCGGAACCATCCCGTCAATGAACTCAGACGGTCCCTGGCAGCTTTCTAAACAACCTCTAATTGGCTGCGGCCAGGACTTTGCCAAGAAAGACTTTTTCCGGCACGGCTCCCTCAAACTCGACCTCTTCGTTAACAATCATTTTAGGTACGCCGTAGACATAAAACTGTTCGGCCAGCTCCTGAAATTCGTTAGCTTCGATAATATCGGCAGTAACGTAGGGGCTGGACATTGCCATCTGGTGGGCCATTCTGACCGCCGAGGGGCAAATGCTACAGGTTGGCGTGACAAAGACTCTTATCCGGGCCGGTTGGGCCAGTCCGACCAGGGCGGTCTGGGTTTCGGGACTGAGATGATTGGCGTTCCGGGATAGGTCAATGATGTTTTCTATCAGAGTGGTGAACTCATAGCCGACCGGGATGCCAAAGAAGTGGGATTTACCGGCCAGGCTTTCGGCCCGGAAAGCCATCACCGGCAGCATCAGCGGGTCCAAACCTAGTTCAACCGCCGCCTGGAAGCCTTCGGGACTATCCAGGTCGTGGAAGCTCAGTTTCAGGTGCGGCGAAAGCTCGGCTACTTCCCGGTAAAGCTGGTAGCTGATGGCACACGCCTGGGCCATAACATCCTGGTCCGCACCTTCCATTTCGGCGGGAAATTCGCTTATCTCCTGCTGATGATAGTCCTGGCGCGAGAAGAATAGCAGTTCCACTTCTCGCTCCATTTCCTCGGAGAAACGTTCCTCCAGGATGGCGCGGTCTTCGTCTCCAAGAAGGGTCATA
>JAYSYV010000738.1:0-4776 GCA_043727245.1 Chloroflexota bacterium
TCTAAGTATAATTGGAAATGATGTAATTTGCATTAAGAATATATTACAAATTGTTTTCTTTGAAAGGCAAAAAAGGATAGATATTATTTAGGAAAATGAAATCTTATATATTTAGAATCAAAAAAGCCCTGGTTTTACATTGAAAACCAGGGCCACCTCATATTCGATTACTCTACAATGTAGATTGGGAATGACTCACTGTCAGTCTTCGCTATTGGACGGTCAAAGAGACGGAAGGACCGGCTTCTTTGCTCCGAGTTGGTCGCGTTTTTGCTTTTGTCATAAATAAGACAAAAAAGGAGCCCTCCCGCCTGGATAGCAGGAGGCTCCAATTAACCCTTAAGAGTAGAAATTATTTGCCGCGCTGGCGAGCTACACGATAGCCAGCACCCGCGCCAACCAGGCCAAGCAGCAATCCGGCCAGTAAGGCAACCGGGAAGCCGTCAGACTGGGTTGAGCCACCGATACCGGTAGCAGGCGCACCAGGAGTTCCGCCGCCCTGACCAGCCGTGGCAGCCGTTACGTTGGCGCAACTTACTTGCTTGCCCGGAGGAGCGGAGGCAGTGTGATACTGTACGTAGTGGTTGCCGTCGGCTATCGCAGCAAAGGCCATTGTTGTGACCATGCTGTCAGCACTACCAGCACCGGAAGCGTCGGCCTTAATAACACTTAACGGAGCGACCACGCCACCTTGTTTTTCGCAGGTTCCGACGTGAATGTGGCCGTCATGGGAGGTGTTGGGGTCGAAGCCGGTTAAACTAACGCTAACCTTGACTCCAGTCCCGGATTCGGTCAAAACGGCCTTACCAACTACCTTGGATCCTTCCACCGCTTTCATTTCAAGGTTGGTGGAGCGAGCTGTCTGAGCCATTGCCATGCTCATTGTCGCTAACATTAACAAAAGAACGCCGAAAACACTTAATTTTCTCATAGGAGAACTTCCTCGTTTCGTGTCTACTAATTGACTTTAAGAAGCTAGACGCTAGTTGAATTGGTCGTGGTTACATGGGATTACCAGGGCGAGCTTGTTCCAGGTCCCACTCTATGTGTCAGGTGTCCATCATAAGCTAGCTTAAAATCGTTATAATACTGGCCCAATTTTCAGACAGCTTGGATAGACAATACATGATACGGTAATTACGGTCCATTGGAACATCATTTACTGTATCATATATTATTATAACCCCAAATTAGTATAATGAAAATACATTAACCGAATCTTCTCTGAAAGTTTCCCTAAATAAGCGCTGATATGGCCGAAAAGGATTGTCTTTATTGGGTTATTTCTATATCATTCAAACTATACTTATAAAAGTTGGTTTTAAACTATGTTTTGGATAATAGCAGTAAGTAAGTCCCCCAGGGAGGCTTAGTATATGGCCCGTAAAACGCTAAATTATATCGAACGGCCATCTTTCCCCACCAGGCAGGTTTTTTCTCGCCTGGAAGACCTGGGAGAGGGGGCGATTAACCAAGCTTATGAACATTGCCGCCAGATAACCAGGCAGGGTTCCAAGACATTTTATTTTGGAGCGCGCTTTTTGCCGCCTTCCAAGCGCCGGGCTATGTGGGCGGTCTACAACTTTTGCCGCCTGACTGATGATATGGTTGATAATGCGGGGAGCCTGACCGTCCAGGAAATCTGCGCCCGCCTGGTGGAGTGGGAAGCCGAATTGCTCCAATCCTTCGAGGGTCAGGTGCAGCCGGTTAAACCTACGATGGTGGCCTGGCTGCACACCACCCAAACTTTTGACCTGGAAGCTCAACCGCCCCTCGACCTGATTAAAGGGGTCAGGATGGACCTGGAGAAAAATCGTTACGACAATTTTGAGGAACTGAATCTCTATTGCTACCGGGTTGCCAGCACGGTCGGATTAATGGCCTCGCAGGTGATGGGTTACAGCGACCCCTGCGCCCTGGAACACGCGGTAAACCTGGGCATCGCTATGCAATTGACTAATATTCTCAGGGATGTGGGCGAAGATGCCCAGGTCGGACGGATTTACTTGCCCCAGGACGAAATGGCTCGCTTTGGTTATACCGAGGAAGAATTGCTGCGAGGTGAGGTAAATCTCCGGTTTATTCAGCTAATGCAGTTCCAGATTAACCGGGCCAGGCGTTACTACCGCCAGTCTATGCCTGGTATAGAGTATTTGCCGGAAGATTGCCGGTTGTCTATTACGGTAGCGGCCAGGCTGTACAGCCGTATCCTGGACGTGATTGAGCGCAACAATTACGATGTTTTTACCCGGCGGGCTTTTGTGCCGAAGAAAGAAAAGATGCTGGGGTTAGTCAGAGCCTGGGCAGGCCGCAAATTTGGCTTGAATGTGCTGCCACCTGCTTCTTTCGCCAGTTATGAAGAAGTTGATGCTTAAAATATAGCGAAAAATGGAAAACCTTGAACCTAAAGGAAAGTCTATAGTCCCACCAAATTCATGAGGCCAGATAAATAGAAAAACAAACTTTGGGCCACCATTCCTCGTATATTTCCTTGAGGGCTATGGTTGGCCCGTTTGTTAACCCGCTTTACTGGAAAGAGAACAATCATGTTAGGAATGTTACGTCTGCGCTGGTTGATTAGCCTGTTGCCCCGGACTATATCTTACTTTTTGAGCGAGAAAGTGCCTTTTTATTATAAGCTTACTCTGCTTATCCCGGTCTTCTGGGCTTTTACGCCGGTAGCCCGCATCACTAACGTATTACCCATTTTAGGTTTGCTGGACGAATTTACAATTATCCTGCTGACGATGGCCCTCTTTACATGGCTGGTTGGCCGCTATCAGCTCCGCAAAAATCCGCCTGTTGTCGCCAGGGTTGAGATTATCGAGGGCGATTACTACATCAAAGATGCCCCTACTAACGTTAAGAAAAAGTAGCCAATAAACTTCTCCCCTATCGCATTATATTTGCGTTCTAGGGTTCTTGTTTAACGTTCTATGTTGCCCGCTTTACCCGGCAAGCTTACCTCGATTGAGGTTCCTTTACCGGGTTGGCTCTGGACCATGACGGTTCCCTGGTGAGCTTCGGCCACCCATTTGACGATAGACAGCCCCAGGCCACTACCTCGCGACAGGCTTTCAGTGGCGGTTTCAGTAGCCCCGCTAAGGGCGGTATTGCGCGAACGGTCGGCCTGATAAAAGCGGTCGAACAGGTGCGGCATGTGTTCGGGGGCGATACCGGGGCCGTTGTCGGTTACACACAGCCAGGCCCGGTTGGGTTGATAGTTGCCGGTAGTAAAGCCGGTTTCAACCCGCACTGTATCGCCAGTCCCGGCAGTATACTTGATAGCGTTTCCGATAAGATTCGCCAGCATTTGCGTGAGATAATGACGATCCCCGGTTATAATTATTTCGGGCAATTCTCCGGCCAGTAGCCTTACACCTTGCTGTTCGGCCAGGGAGGCCAGGCGTTCAACCACTTCCAGGGCCAGGTCGCTCAAGTCTAGCGGTTCAGCGTTCAAGTTAGCCTGCCCGGTGTCGGCGCGGGCCAGTATCAGCAAATCTTCCACTAATCGAGCCATATATTCGTTTTCGACCTGAATAATTCCCAAAGCTTTTTGGTATTCTTCAGAGGAACGCGGGCGGGATAGTGACCGGCTGACCTCCAGGTTTATAATAGTTAAAGGGGTCCGCAGTTCGTGGCTGGCATCAGCGGTAAATTGGCGCTGGCGTTCGAAGGCCGATTGAAGGCGGCCCAACATTCGGTCGAAAGTTCCGGCCAGTTCGCCGATTTCATCCTGGCGCGGATTGTTGAGGCGACGGCTCAGGTCCGTTTCGCTGATGTTGCGGGCGGTCCGGGTAATGTCGCTGACCGGACGCATGGCCCGACTTGCCAGCCAGTATCCCCCGGCAGCGGCCAGTATCAGGGTAATCGTCCCGGTCAGCAACAGGGTTGCCAGCAGGACGCGCAAAGTAGCTGCTCCTTCCCAGGGCAGCCCGACAATAATAGTCCCGGCCAGGCGATTATTTTGTTGCACTGGGTAGAGATAAACCCGGTAATCCTGGCCGGTGCTGTCCGGGGTGGATGTGGTAAAGACCTGGAAGGAATTTTCTTTAGAGCCGGTAGCAGCCAGTTCGCGCAAACGGTCAAGCTGGCCTTTTTCCATCGCACCGAAGGCTTGGGTTAACCGGTTTTGCCCGTCCACAAAAGCTACCACAAACTTGCCTTGCAGAAGACCCCCTATAATCGGAATATCCTTTAACTGGCTGCGGACGGGTTCCGGTACTGGTAAATTCTGCCGTAGCAATTGCTCAACAATCAGGGCTGCCTGGTCGGTTAGTTTAAAGTTGCCTGCCTCGGTGTTCAGGACCTGGGGGATTTTTTCGGCTACAAATTTCAGTTCGGCATCTATTTCGCCCGCTAAACTGGTGGCTTCCACCGAATAAATTACGCTGCCAAAGACCAGCACAACCACCGCCAGGATAATTACGTACCACAAACTCAGGCGGAAGCGCACACTCTGGACGAGTCGTGAGAGCCGCCCGGCAAAGGCCGATTTTGTTTTAGGTGGCAAATTTTTTAGCATATGAAAATAGCCCGCAGCCAGAAGAATTGTTACCAGTTAAAAAATGGTCTATTGAAATAGGCATTTAGTGTAGAGTATATGCTTTAGTCAAGCCTGTAAACTACAGACTATAAATTTAACACGCCAAAATGACACTTAGATGACAAATCCAATCTTCTGACTACCGGCTACCGCTTTTCAACTCACTTTGGAAAGACGGGTTTTTTGCTCGGTATATTCGGTGTAACCACCCTCATATCTCGCTATTTCTC
>JAYSYV010000739.1:0-1472 GCA_043727245.1 Chloroflexota bacterium
ACGCAGCGAACGTTTGGTTTCGGTCAGGTAACTCAGGCTGACCCTGATACAATCCGAAGGCAATATTTCGCTAATGCGTTCCGGCCACTCGATAATAGTCACGCCATCACCGTAAAGATATTCTTCGATGCCGAAGTCAAGCGCTTCTTTGCCATTTTCAAGGCGGTAGCAGTCCAGGTGATAGACCGGCAGACGGCCTTCGTACTCATTGACCAGGGTGAAAGTAGGTGAATTGACGTAGCCTTCCACACCCAGGCCACGTGCAAGACCTTTAGTAAAGGTGGTCTTACCGGCTCCCAGGTCGCCTTCCAGCAGAATAACCACGCCCGGCATCAGGAGTTGGGCCAGTTGTGAGCCGCATCGTTGGGTCTGGTTGATTGAGTGGCTGACAAAATCCACCACAGCCGAAGGTGGCGGCCTGGAATCCGGATTAGAGATAAGAGGGCTGGCCGGAGCGATTATTTTTTTGTCTTTAATTTTTGGCTGGTTATTCTGAGTCATTTTTAGCTGAAATTCAGGTTATAGTCTCAAAGGAGTAAAAGATTAGCAGGACTGTAGGCTGGATTTTTAGGAACATCGAAGAAAGGTTTTAATACTTTGCTTCATTGCAACTTTATAGCCCGGCAGCCTGACAGTAGCGGCTTAAACCCGGCCTTTTCCTTTACACTTGGGGCAAATGCCGTCAAGACGATGCCAACCACCCGGTGCATTTGGGTCGGGCCATTTTTCGTTGACTTCGCCAGACCCGCTACAGCGCGTGCAAACATTCCGCCCGGCTTTGCGGCCCCGGTTACTGAAAACGAAAAACAGAAGGACAGCGCCGCCCATGAATACTATAAAGATTATACTAGATGGGTCCATTTTGTCTGATTATTCTCTCAATTTAATATAAACTTACCCGACTAAGCACCGGTATATCTCCAGAGTTTGACGAGCGGCTTCCTGCCAGGTAAACCGGGCAGCCTGCACAAGACCCCTTTCCCGGTAGGCCGACCACACCGCGTCATCGGTCAATAACTGGTGTAGGGCCGCTGCCAGGCCGGTTTCATCGTCCGGTTTAACCAGCCAACCGGCCTCACCGACTACTTCCGGGAGGCTGCTGGTATCCGAAGTGACTACCGGGCAACCGCAGGCCATTGCTTCCAGTGGGGGCAAACCAAAACCTTCATAAATACTGGGATATACAAAGCATCGGGCATTATTATACCATAATGGGAGTTCCTCCTCACGCAGGTAGCCGGGGAAATCGGTCAAATCGCTCAGGCCCAGTTGCTCGACCAGCCGGAAGATTTCCTCGTAGAACCAGCCTTTAGCTCCGCCCAGGACCAGGCGCACCCCTTCCGCCTCGGTTGGATGTTCCTTGCGCCAGCGGGCAAAGGCTTTGATAAGTAGCGGCAGATTCTTGCGTGGTTCCAGAGTGCCTACATACAATACAAATTTGGCCGGCAACCCCTTCTCCAGGCGAAAGTTTT
>JAYSYV010000740.1:0-14355 GCA_043727245.1 Chloroflexota bacterium
CGGCCCTGCCTTTACCGGGGTAAGACGCTGGGCAGCCGGTTGGGCTGTGCCGCCCGGCCCTGTCTGACGACCATTTCACCTGCCCAGGTACTTGAAACAATTGAGGCACTTAAATTGTCTAGTAATAAAGCGAGTGGCGCGGATTGACCGGCCAACCGGTTAAGGTCAGGTAAAAACAAATTAAGGCCAGCTAAAGCTGAAACATAATTCAAAACGGGACGTATAGACTCATAACTTAAAACATGATAGGATAAAGTTCAGAGGCGAAATACGCCGGACTAGACCGTTTTTCAGCTTTGTCGGGATCGGTTTCGAGCAAGCGGCCTGGATTGGCCTGGGAATAAGTTGCAAGAACCATTTTAAACCGCAATCAATAAAGCATGAGACCGGCTGGCCCAACGGCCGGCCCTTTAAGGAGACAATATGGCAGGCATCCTCGATAGGATTTCTACAATTCTTCGCTCGAATATTAATTCAGCCCTCGACCGGGCCGAAGACCCAGAAAAAATGCTGGATCAAATTATTCGCGATATGAATGACGCAATTGAACAGGCCAAAGGCCAGGTCGCAACTGTAATCGCCCAGGAAAAACAACTGGAGGCCGAAAAAATTAACGCCGAACGCTCGGCTAAAGAATGGGAAGATAAAGCTTCACGGGCCGTTAAAGCCGGGCGAGATGACCTGGCAGTCGAATGTTTGCGCCGGAAAAAAGATTTTGAGGGCATAGCTTCGACTTACCAGCAGCAGTTTGACTCGCAGCACGGTATGGTAACTAAGTTACGCAGCCAGTTAGAATTGCTAATGCGTAAGCGCGATGATGCCGTCCGCAACCGCGACGTGATGATTGCCCGCCACCGCCAGGCGATTGCCCAGAGCAATATCGCCAAGCAATTGTCGGCCATGAACAGCATGGACTCAAGCAGCGAAATCGGTCGGATGGACCGGCGCATCCGTGAGCAGGAAGCGCGAGCTTCTGCCGAAATGGAACTCAATACCGGTGGAGCATCCAGTATTGATGACCAGTTAATGCAGCTTGAAGCGGGCGACACGATGGATGACGAACTCTCCGCCTTGAAATCCAAAATGGGCATGGGCGGAACCAAGTAGCCAACCGGTGTTTGCACTCAAAGACGTGTAGTAAAAGCGGGTCAGGCCTGGGGCTGCCCGCTTTTATTTATTTAGTGTGATTAAAAATAAATGCCAGGGAAAATAGCAATCTTACATTATACTTGCCCACCGGTAGTGGGTGGGGTAGAAGCAATTATGGCTGCCCACGCCAGGCTCTTTGCTGCGGCTGGTTATGAGGTGACTTTGTTCGCCGGGCGCGGCCCGGTGGCTCCTTCCGACCAGGCCAATATTAATACAATTATCGAGCCGCTAATTGACAGTAAAAACGAACAACTCTTGAAACTGAACCGCGAACTCGACCAGGGCCAGCTTCCAGCCGGATTTGAGGCTTTCAAGCGAGAAATATATCAAAGCCTGATTCAACTGTTAGAGGGATATGACGCGTGTTTCGTCCATAATGCCTTTACCCTGCATAAGAATTTACCTTTAACTGCCGCTTTATTCGAGCTGGCTCAGGCGTTACAGCGGACAAAGTTTATCGCCTGGTGTCACGACCTGGCCTGGACCAACGAGCTTTATGCCCCGGTGATGCATCCTGGCTATCCCTGGGATTTATTGCGGACGGCTGCTCCGGCTGTAACCTACGTGGCAATCTCGCCCCAACGCCAGCTAGAAATCCTCGAATCTTTCCGACCGGCCCCACCGGTTGAGCAAGTGCCGGTCGTCCCCAACGGGATGGCTTACGCCGACTTTTTAAAGTTAGGTTCAGATGTGCGCCATATTTTAGACCAGACCGGCTTGAATGCCGCTCAGAGGCAAGGGGCATGGCTGATGTTGCTACCGGCCCGCCTGACCCGGCGCAAAAATGTGGAGCTGGCCCTGAAAGTGGTCGCCGCCCTCAAGCAAATGAACCGCTCAGTCAGACTGGTTGTCACCGGGCCACCCGGACCGCACAATCCTAAAAATGATGAATACGTCCTAGAACTAATGGCCTTGCGCCGGGATTTAGAGGTCGAACAAGAAGTAGTTTTCTTGATGGAAGCCTGGCAGGATGCCGTAGGACTTTCCCGCACGCTGTCTGATGAAACCATTGCTGATCTCTATCGGGTGGCCGACCTCCTTTTCTTTCCTTCGACCCAGGAAGGCTTCGGGCTGCCGATTATCGAGGCAGGCTTGAGTCGTTTACCTATCTTCAGTACAAAATTAGCTCCTTTCCTGGAAATTGCCGGGGAAACCATCTTTTATTTTGAGCCTTTGGATCCACCTGAAAAAATAGCCCGGCTGATCGTCGAAGAATTAACTCCTAACCGGCAATTCCGGTTGCGCCGCCAGGTGTTGGAAAAGTACACATGGGAAAGTATTTTTGAAAATCTAATCCGGCCCCTGGCCAGTTAAAATTAATATCTGGAAACGACTATTAAATTATATAACCTGGCTCCCAGGAGAATAAATAATGACCAACGAATTAAAGCGCCCTTACCGGGTGCTGCTGGCCCTTGAAGAACGAACCGAACAAAGCGATACCCACCGGGCCGAAGTAATCCGGCTTATACGGGTAGGCCGGTCCCTGGCTAAAGCCCAAAATGCCCTGAGTTTAACCATTCTCGGTTTAATCCCGGTAAGAGAAGGCCAATCCCTCAGCGAGGGAGCCATGCCCGCCCAGAGCCAGCGTACTTTACTTAGTCAACTGGTCGCTGCCACCGAACAACCCGACCAGACCGGTGATTTAGAAGTAAAAACCTCCGTCAGAGTCTGCAATATCCGAGAGGTGAGCCAGGAATTAAATGATGCCCTCCTGGATGGTCAGATTGATTTGCTGCTGCTGGAGGCCCGCTGGTTTGACGAACCCAGCCTCAGACAGGCCGACAAAACGGGCGAACTGCACTCACCCCTGGAAGAAATGATGCGCCGCCCTCTGTGCGACCTGGCGATTATCGGGCCAGGCGTGGATATTGAGCAGAGCCAGAGAGTGCTGCTGGCGGCCAGAGGCGGCCCTTTTTCCGAATTAGGTTTAACTCTTGCCAGCGGTGTAGCCGAGCAAACTCAGGGTGAAGTAACGGTGCTGCACGTGGTCCGGCAAGACGTGAACGAGGACGGTTTGGACGATACGGTAGACGATTCGGGTTATGCCGACCTGGTGCGCGGTATTGATAATCGGTCGCGGGTCCGGCGCAAGCAGGTCGTATCTTCCAACCCCCAGGAAGCTATCGTCCGCGAGGCCCAGCAAGGCTACAACCTGGTCATTCTGGGCGCTTCGATGAGTACTTCGATCAAGATAGGCGCTACCGGGGCCGAGGCTCTATTGCAGAATCCCTTCGGCCCGGTGGCTCAGGCGGTCATGAATCAGGTAAGACAAAGTGAATCGCAAGATGTGACCGAACCGATTGCCGAACAAGAGCAACCGAGAAACGGTCCGGGCGTTATTATAGTAAGGACGGGTGCGCCACGCGATTTCTACTTCGCCCGGCTACAGCGGCGCAAACAGGAAACCCAGGCTCGCCTGGCAATGGCGAACGAAGATTATATTTCACGGCTCGTTGATAAATGGTTCGCGGAAAATACCTTTGATGCCGAAGAGTATGGCGACATCGAGCGGTTAATATATAGCAAAAAAAGCCAGGGGTTGACTATCAGTTTGGGATTACCGGCCCTGAACGAAGAAAAAACTATTGGTGATGTTATATCGGTAATCAAAAAAGAGCTTTTTGATAAATATCCTCTGTTGGACGAAATAGTGGTTATTGATAGCCAGAGTAGTGACCGGACCGTCGAGATTGCTAAAGAACTAGGCGTGCCGGTCCACATTCACCAGGAAGTTCTACCGGCTATGCAGCCGCGCCGGGGCAAAGGCGAAGCCCTCTGGAAAAGCCTGTACGTTTTGAAAGGTGATATAATTTGTTGGGTAGATACTGATATAATTAATATGGACCCGCGCTTCGTCTATGGGCTGGTTGGGCCGCTTTTGAAAGATCCGCGCATCCAGTATGTCAAAGGGTATTACCGGCGGCCAATCCGGGTAGGTGATAAAATTTACGAAACCGGTGGCGGGCGTGTTACCGAACTGACCATCCGGCCCCTGTTTAATCTGTTCTTCCCGGAACTGAGCGGGATGATTCAGCCGTTAGCCGGGGAATACGCCGGGCGGCGGACCTGCCTGGAACAGTTACCCTTTTTTACAGGGTATGGAGTGGAAACGGGGCATTTGATTGACGTGCTGGAACGATTCGGGCTAAACGCGCTGGGCCAGGTCAATTTAAGGGAGCGGCAGCACCGCAACCAGGAACTGGGAGCGCTCAGTCAGATGGCTTTCGCTATTACGCAGGTTGTTATCAAACGGTTGGAAGAACGTGAGCGGTTGCGCCTGACAGAAGACGTTAACCGGACCATGAAATTAATCAGCCTGGGAGAGCAGGGCTTAAAGTTAAGTCTGCGCCACATCGAGGATAGAGAGCGTCCCGCGATGCTGGAAATTCCCGAATACCGCCAGAAAAACCGGCAACGCCTCCTCCGTTCGGAGTAATTTTACCCTTATTACGAAATCTTTTCGGTCAGTTAAGGAAGTTTCATGCAACAGCACTTCAAAGTTCTATCTTTGCTTTCATTATTTTTAGCCAGTTTATTGGTCAGTGTGTCAGAGCCAACCCCTATTGCCGGAGCAGCCGCCCCTATCCCGCTGCGCTGGTTTTATTTTGTGAATGGCCGCTCTAATACAGCTTTGCTGGCTAATTACAATAATATTGATATTATTTCGCCCGACTTTTACCGGCTGCAAGATGACGGAACCATTCGCGGTTCCAACCGGACCGATGTGACAAGTTTCGCCCGGTCCAAAGGCATCAAAGTAGTCCCCATGATCCAGAATGACCCGTCCAAAGATGATTTTAATAAACTCCTGGCCGACCCGGTTAAATTCAAAAGTATTCTGGATACCATCGAAAAACAGGTCGTGGAGAATAATTATGATGGCTACCAGATAGACTTTGAAGACCTCAACACCAACAGCGAAACGCTCTTAACCAACTTCATGGCCGATTTATCCAAACGACTCCGCCCCAGGGGTAAGCTGGTGACAATGGCAGTCGTTTCACGCACCAGCAGCGTTTTTAACGGTCAGTATTCCGCCGCCTATAATTATGCAGCCCTGGCTCCTTACCTGGACCTGGTAACAATCATGACCTATGATTATTCCTATTCGGGCGGTCCGCCGGGACCGGTAGCCCCGGTAAACTGGCAAGAAAAGGTGCTGAATTACTCTGTGCCGCTCTTTGGAGCCAACAAAATATTGCTCGGCGTGCCTTTCTACGGCTACGACTGGAATATCACCCAGCGCCAGAAAGATACCGCCAGTTACCTGGCGAACAGCCGCAGTTTCGATGAAATAATTCAGCTAGGAGCTGATAATAAAGGCACTTTCGGCTTCGACAACCTGACCCAGACACCTTACCTGTTCTATACCAAAAATGACGAGCAACACCAGCTCTGGTTTGAAAACGCCCAGTCGCTCCAGGCCAGGTTTGACCTGATGAAGCGCCAGCAAGTGCGCGGTTTCGCGGTGTGGCGTTTAGGCTTTGAAGGGACCGAATTCTGGCCGGTTATCAAAAATCTGGTCGTACCCACCAGACGGATTGTCCGGCCCGGCCCCGATACCACTTACCGGGTCTATTATGCCCAGACCGGCCACACTCTCTCAAACGTCTTCAAACGCTACTGGGATAAATACGGGGTCTTGCCCCAGTTCGGCTATCCCTGGACCGAAGAATTCCAGGAAACCTCACCCAGCGAACCGGGCAAAAGCTTTACCGTCCAGTATTTCGAGCGCAACCGCTTCGAGTTTCACCCCGAATTTGCCGGGACGCAATACGAGGTACTGCTGGGCCTGTTGGGTCGGCAGGTGACGATCGGGCGCGAGAGTGAATTGCCTTTCCAGCGCATAACGCCAGGTATTACTCCCGCTATAACGACCGGCAATATGCTCTCGATCAAGAACCTGCTCAGTGCGAGCGCGGCAGAACGGCCTAAAATAAACTATTACCCGGAGACAGGCCATACCCTGGGCGGTGCTTTCCGGGATTACTGGGAGAAAAACGGGGGCCTGGCGATGTTTGGCTACCCTATCTCGCAAGAATTCGCAGAGTTAAACCCGGCTGACGGTAAGACCTATACCGTCCAGTATTTCGAGCGCAACCGTTTCGAGTTTCACCCCGAATTTGCCGGGACTAAATACGAAGTGTTGATGGGTCTGCTGGGCAACCAGATTATGGCCGAAAAAGACTGGCTCTAGAAATAGGACTGGCTCCAACCTTAAAATAGGCTGGAGCCAGCCTATTTTATAAGTTTCAAAGAACGCGCCACTTAAAGGGTTTAAAAGGACTAACAGGTAATTGGATTAAATTTTCAATTTAATCTATAATTCATTTAAAGAGTTAGGTGTAGGTACTGGTTCACCACGTGTTAAGATAATAGACATACCGGATACCGGTAGTTTATAAGGGAAAAGCAACCAGTTGAACATCCGATACCCCATTGAAAAGTATAGTATAGCTCGCATAAAGTTTGATGGCTGAGAAAAAATCGGTACGTCTTAAAAATGAAGACGGGGCGAGTGCCGGTCCGGTAGAAAGCACTCCTGTCCCTGGCGCGACCTTCGCAGACCTTGATGCAGGTAAGGTTGCGATTTATTTGGCTGCCCTGGAAGAAGAGTCGGATGGCCGGACCGACGGCACGGATAGCCCGGAATCCCGGCTGGCGGTCCTCGGTTTGTTGCGGTCCGGCCCAGGCGAATTTATCCCGACTACCGCCGCTCTGTTGCTTTTTGGCAAACAACCGACCCGCTTTTTACCCCAGGCCAGCGTAAAACTGGCCCACTTCCGGGGAACCGAAGTTGATGGCTTGATTGTGGACCGCAAAGAAGTTTTTGGCACTCTGGATAAAATAATCGAAGATACGGCCCGTTTTGTCAGCAACAATATGCGGATTCCGGCCCGAATTGAAGGCATCTATCGCGAAGATATGCCCGAATATCCTCTTGTAGCCGTGCGTGAGGCGATTACCAATGCCCTGGCCCACCGCGATTACTCGATCAGCGGCCAAAAAGTAGCTGTCCGAGTCTTTGACGACCGGCTGGAAGTGGAAAGTCCGGGCGGATTAGCTGGTCCGGTGACGCTAGAAAACCTGGGTCAGAAACGTTACAGCCGCAATCCTTTGCTGGCCCGCCTGATGTATGAACTACGGTTGATTGAAGAAATGGGGACCGGTATCCGCCGGATGCGCCGGGCTTTAGCTGAAATCGGCAGCCCACCACCTCGCTTTGAAACGGATGCCTCTTCATTTATAGCGGTGCTGCCAGCCCGGCCTCAGCCTGAACCGGTCCAGCCAGAGGAAAGGGCGACCTACGGGTTCAGAGGTGGAGCTGAAGCAAACACAGCGGTCTTTGAAATTAGTCAGGCTGACCGGCCCGAATATTTCGGCTTGCTTCAGGCCGGATTGAACGAGCGCCAAGCCCGTGGCCTATTCTACGCCAAAGAACGCGGTCGCCTGACTAACCGTGATTACCGCCTGGTCAACCCCGATATAACTGACGAAACGGCCCGCCTTGATTTACTCGCGCTGGTTGATAAAGGCTATCTGTTGCGTTTTGGTGACAAAAAAGGTGCTTCTTATTTACCTCGTTAGCCCTGAGCTTTTCCTACTTTAACTGAATCACCTGCCGATATTTGTGAGACAGAATATAATACTTGGCCTTTCTGAAGGCTTAATTCGAGGTCGGAATTGGCATGAAACCAGCCATTTCAGCCTCCTTAATTTGCCACGCTTGCATTGATAGGTTATAATCATGCGAAAGCTTCTTCACCGAAGAATTAGCTGGCTATTCTCTTACTGTAAAGCTGCTCTGCTTACAGTTTTTAGCTTGATTTCTAAATTGAACAGCAGGGAACCCAGGAGAAGTGTTATTTCCAGGTTAGTCTAATCTAAACTTCTGTTTATTCTTTTCCCTGACTGGGTGTATCAGGTCGCGCAAAGTTTCTTTAGCTTGTTATAGCGGCCTTAAATCGGGATATGTCTTATACTAATTCAAACAAATTCTCTAAAAGAAGGGGTAAATAAGGGGGAAACCACATGCAAGGTAGCGAAGTACAAGAGTTAGGTCATCTGTTACGCGAGGCGCGTGAGCGTAAGGGTGTAACTTTGGCCGATGCTCAACAAGCTACTAAAATCCGCTTGTCATTCCTTCAGGCACTCGAAAAAGAAGATTTTTCGGTTTTGCCACCTCCGTTCTATATCCGGGGTTTTATCAAAACCTATGCGGTATATCTCAGCCTCGAACCTCGCAGCACGGTGCAGATTTTCGACGAAATACTGGAAAACGTCCATACCAACCGGCTGACCGAGCAACACACGCCTCCCTCAGCCGATAGCGGCGGGGCTTTGATTTCTCTTGAAGGCTTGAGCCAGGCTGAAGCGGATCAGGTAGCTAGTAGTAACGAGCGGTTAAACCTACGGGCCTTACCACCGCCCAGCTCAACCACTCTGATCAGTGGTCAACGCCGCTCTACCGGGTACAATCAGGTTTTTGACGATAATCCGGTGGATGGTTTCGGCGCTGGAGGTTATACAGCCCGCAAACCGGGTAGTTTAGGCCACAACGATAAATATATCTTAAAATCGGTGATGTTGCCCACTGCGAAGGGCGCTTTTTACATGCCGAATTTTGTTCCGACTATCCTGGTAGTGGTAATCATACTCGCGGCGGCCCTGTTAATTTACCGGGGTGTCTCGAATCAACCTAAAGATACTACGCAAACCGTAGCCGATGTCACAGCGACAATAGCAGCGGGGGGGTATCCCGGTCCCTATGCCATCACGCCCAATCCGACACTATCGAGCGCCAGGGCTACTATGACCGCCGGTGATTCGGGCAGCAGTGTTATGAAGCCGCCCGCCTTCTTCACGCCGGATGCCTCGGTCCAGGCTCTCGACCGGTCACCCACCGGCGGCACAACCGCAGCCGCAAATGGCAAGACACCGGCTGCCGCAATTAGCACAGCCGCAATCGGCACGACACCCGCTCCCGCTCAAGCGGCTGCACCTGCGCCTACCACGGCCCCAACCGCTACGCCGACACCGCCACCCTCACCGACCCCGATACCTGACCCGATTACAGCAGTAATAAGTATCGCTAATACGGACTCTAAAGGTAGCTGGATCAGGATAACAGTCGATGATAAGGTTCAAGTTGAAAAGGTAGCCGCGCCTAACGAAAGCTTTACTTATACCGGCAACAAGGTTGCGGTGCGGGCTGGTAATCCGGGTTTAATCAAGGTGACGGTCAACGGTGAAGACAAAGAGTTCACCACATCAAAGGGCGGAGTTATCACGCACACCTGGTTCGCCGGGGGTAAAGACCTGGTTGAGTAGGAGCGTAGATTTAAAGCTCTAAAAAGATTATAATAGTGGACCAGGGCGGGCGAGTTTCTCGGCCCGCTTTTTTTAACAGTTGTAAGCAGAGTGAGGTGAAAATGGCTTCGTCCTTTTCTTTTGATGTAGTTTCGGAATTTGACCGTCAGGAGCTGGTTAACGCCCTGGACCAGGCCAAACGCGAGGTGATTACCCGGTTTGACCTCAAAGATACCAAGACCGAAATAGAGCTTGAGGCCGAACAAATTATCATTAATACCGAAAATGAATTTGTCCTGGGTCAGGTCAAGGATTTGTTGACCAATAAAGTTGTCAAGCGCAATCTGTCGCTCAAGATTTTTGACTACCAGAAAGCCGAACCGGCAGCTAATAGCCGGGTGCGCCAGGTAATCAAACTGAAAAAAGGTTTGAGCCAGGAACTGGCAAAACAAATGGGCAAGCAAATCCGGGATGCCTTTAAAAACTCCCAGTCACAAATCCAGGGCGATGCTTTGCGTGTGACCAGCAAGAGTAAAGATGAACTTCAACAGATTATCAACTTGCTGAAAAGTAAAGATTATCCGGTCGCTTTGCAATTTACCAATTACCGCTAATTATTAAGGAATGCATTGAGAAGCAACATCAAGTTAAATATCCCGGCCCGGCGGCCCCACCTGGACAACAAATCTTTTTATTTGTTGACCCTGGGCTGTGATAAAAATACGGTTGATAGCGAGGCTATCGGCCAATTATTGAGCGGCTACGGCCTGCGCGAAACTTTGAAGCCGGAACGCGCTCAACTTTTAATCGTCAATACCTGCGGCTTTATAGATTCGGCCACTCGTCAATCGCTGGATGCCCTGCAAGAACTGGCCGTCAGCAAGCAGCCCGGTCAGTCTTTAATCGCCGCTGGTTGTCTCGCCAGCCGGGCTGCCGATATGATTCAGACCGAAGTACCGGGTGTAGATGGGGTTGTGGGCGCTCTTAAATGGGAGAGTTTCGGGCCGATGCTGACTGAACTTGGCGTTGACATAGATACCCAGGCCGCCAATCGCATCACTTATGGTCTGCTCCGGCGCAAGAAAAAGCAGGCTCCAACTGCTTATCTGAAAATCTCCGATGGTTGCGATGCCGGATGCGCTTTTTGCATTATTCCTCAGATGAAGGGTAAACACGCCAGCCGACCGCTTGAACATATTTTGCGGGAAACACGTCAGTTGGCCGATAGCGGTGTCAAGGAAATTGTGCTGGTTGGGCAGGATACCACTTTCTATGGCCGCGACCTGGGTATCCGAGATGGCACAGGTACAGCCTCTTTGCTCAAACAATTAGCCGAAACCGCCCCCGAAGTTTTGTGGTTCCGCCTGATGTACGCCTATCCGCGCTTTGTGTCGCAACCGCTGGTTGAGGCTATGGCAAGCCTTCCCCAGATGGCCCACTACATTGATATGCCGCTTCAGCACGCCCATAAAGCCGTTTTGCGCCGCATGCGCCGCCCCAGCGACCAGTCCGAGACCTACGGCACGATTGAGCGGTTGCGGGCCGCCATGCCGGACATCGCCATTCGCACGACCTTTATCGTGGGCTATCCCGGCGAAACCGAAGAAGAATTCCAGTACTTGTTGGATTTCATTGAAGAAATGAAATTCGATAACGTGGGCGCATTTAAGTTTTCCCCCCAGGCCACCAGCCCAGCCGCACACCTGGAAAACCCGGTTGCCGAAGAAGTAAAGCAGGAACGCTACAACCGGCTTATGGCCTTGCAACAGGAAATCTCGCTAAAAAAGCAGCAAAGCTTGATTGGACAGGAATTAGATGTTATTGTAGAAGGCAGCGGTACGGTAGATTACAGCCCACGCGACAGCCGGGTAATCTGGGTCGGGCGGAGCTATCGCAGCGCTCCCGAAGTAGACGGATTGGTATTTATCGAGCCGCGTTCCTTAAAAGCCGGTTTCCCAGAAGGCCCCCGGCCCTACACGGCGCGGGTAAAGATTACCGACGCGACCGAGTACGACCTGTGGGGTCAACTAATAAGTTAGGATTTAACGTGCTAAAAGCTAACCTGGAAATAGCTAACCTGTTAAGCTGGTCCCGGATTCTGTCTACCCCGATAGTGATGGGTCTGTTGATGCTTACGGGTTGGGAACCTTCCTACCTTATCGCCGCGATAATCTTTGTGTTAGCTGAAGTCACCGACGTGTTAGACGGTTACTTTGCAAGGCGGCAAAAAAAAGTCTCTAACCTGGGGATTTTCCTGGACCTGACAGCCGATAAACTCTTTACCGCCGGGGTGCTGGTCGCTATGATCGAGATGAACATCATCTCAAGCTGGCTGGTCGCGATTATCCTGGGCCGGGAGTTTTTGATAACCGGAGTCAGGACTTATGCCGCTTCAGCCGGGGTAGTCATTCCAGCCGGAAAATGGGGCAAACGTAAGACCGTCATGACCGCCGTTTCGCTGACCTGGCTGATTGTCTGGGCCGATGCTTCAGACAATCCCATACTGCGCCCCAATGGGCTATTAAGGGTTTTGAACGATTTGACATGGGGTACTGATTTCCAGCCTTTCAAATGGTTCTTCCTGCTGGCCTGGCCGCTGGTCTATTTTATGGTTTTCCTGACCATTTATTCCGGTTTCTTATATATGAAGGACGCTGTCCATCTTTTCAGCGACCGACCGCCCACCACACCGACCCCTCTCCAACCGGTAGAATCGCTGCCGCCCGGTGACGAGGGCAAACCAGTCAAGGTTACTCAGCCATCCAGCTAAACCTCTAAAGGTAAACAAGTCCTGGTCGTAACCAGGCAGGTGCCAAGATGAACCTGTTCGATTACCGCCGCAAGAAAGATTTACAGGGACGGACTACCGAGTTCAGGCGGTCCGCTCCTTCGTCTGCGCTCCGCGAAACCCGGCCCAACCCGACTGCCGTTCACCCAGGCGACCAACCTACCGTTTCCACCCGGTCGCGTTTACCTCAGAAACACATCAGAAGCCGCACGCCCGATAAATGGGTTTATAACACTCCGCTCGATAACTACCGGCGCAAAGTCCAGGGTGAAAAAGGGGGCCAGGACCGTAACCAGATGAACGAGCAGCAGCTAAAATGGCGCAAGCTTATGCCGGACTGGTTTACCGATGAAATTATCCGGGACGTGCGGCGGCGGCATCCGGTCCATATCCTCTATATCGCCAAACCGGCCTGGCTCATGCTGCCCCTGATACTTATACTCTTCATAGTCTCTTTATTCGTGCCATTCTTGTTCATTATCCTGACTCCTTTGCTGCTGATAAATGTAGGGTTCTGGGTCTGGTATATCAACGATTGGAGCAACGATCACCTGATTATTACTGACCGGCGCTTTATCCAACTGGAAAAAGTGACTCTCTTTAACAAGGCCAAGATCGAAATTCCGCTGGATAAAATCACCGAAGTTAAGATTGAAACCGGGCGTGGGCCAATCGAATATTTCTTCCGGGTTGGAACCGTAACAGTCACCAGCACTGGCCGCAGCCAGATTACTTTCCAGCACGTCCATGACCCCGAAAGCGTGCGGATGGAATGGGATAAGCTGCGTAAAGCTTACTTTATGTACCGCAGCAATTTCCGCAAAGACCGCATGCACAATTACCTCGAAAATCGTATCTGGGGTTCCAAACTTATTAACTGGAACGAGGAAGAAGAAGCCCGCGAAATTGATGTAATCGAAAATCCGAACTGGTTCCAGCGGACTATTCCTTTCGGCCCGATTCGAGACCGCCGCAAGAAACAAATCACCTGGCACACCCATCCCTGGGTGCTTTTCAAACGCGTCAGCCCGCTGGTCCTTTTGCTGTTGCTCTTGATTTTATTCGGCATTTTCGGTCTACCATTTTTATATCGCCTCAATAGCTCGTTAATCACCCTGCTAGGTTCGGTGGGCTTTGTGCTGGCATTTATCGGTGTATGCGTGAGCATCTGGTACAAATACGAAAACTGGCACAACGACCGCTATGTTATCGGGGATGAAAAAGTCTTCGATATTGAAAAACTGCCGTTCGGTTTCGATGAAACAGTCGGTGTGGTAGATATTCGCAACGTCCAGGATGTACAATTTGAAAAGCGCGGCATAACGGCCAATTTGCTGGACTATGGTACGGTAAAAATAACTACCGTTGGCGGTCCGGCGATTACTTTTGAACGAGTGCCAAAACCGGAACTTATCGAAGACGAGGTTTCAAGGCGCAAGGAGATTTTGAAATTTTATGACGAAGAACGACAGGACCGGCTTTACGCCGATTTCTTCGCCTCTTACCGGGACGTTTTAATGAACCCTCCCAACGAAGCTCATGTAGAAGAAGATGGTCCCGGTAATGGCCGGGTAAGCCCCGGCCACCGGATATAACTATGGCTATTTTCCAATTTAAGACCAGACAAATTATTACCCTGTTTTTCCTGGGGTGTTTATTTTCCTCTCTGCTGCTGGCTATTCCACCGGTCAAAGCGGCTGGCGGACCGAAAATGCAGGTTAAGGCTGGTTTTGATAGTTATTATAAACTGAACAGTTGGCTGCCGCTCCAGGTTAATTTAAGCCTGACCGAAGGCAACCCGAACTTTGAAGGCTGGCTGGAAGCTTCTTTCTCGAACTTTGACGAAGGCTCTACCGTTTATCGCCGGGCAGTTCAGCTTGTGCCACCGTCCAACCGCCAGGTCTGGTTTTACCTGCCTTCCAACATGCGTAACCTTATGGGAGTTCAGGTACGTCTGACCGACCGGGAGGGTAGCGTTATGGACACCCAGGATATTCCAATTCGGCCTCTGGACCAGTCCGAACTGGTAGTGGGGGTAATAAGCGACAACACCAGCGCCCTGGCAGTCCTTAACAGCCAACGTCTGACCCAGCCTTATAACAAAG
>JAYSYV010000741.1:0-1467 GCA_043727245.1 Chloroflexota bacterium
ACCGCAATATCAAAGCTGAACGGTATTCCTCACTCAACTGGCCTATAGCTTCAGCGACCTGGCGGCCCTGTTCAGATAAGAGGGCTAACTCCTCCGGTCCAGGTTTAGTATCTTCAAACTCCAGCCACTCGACCTTTGATTGGGGTTGGGCATGAGTTACAGCCGCCGATTTGAAATAGTCGCGGAGTAGATTGGTAGCTATGGTGAAAAGCCACGGCTTAAACGGTTTTTCAACTCTATAACTGGCCTGCGTCACCAGCCGCACGAAGGTATCCTGGGCTAAATCTTCAGCTAAGGCTCGGTTAGACCGGGTTAAACGGTAAAGATAATAAAATACAGCAGAGTAATGCCGCTCGACCAATATTGCGAGGGCTGTTTTGTTACCGGCCATTATTTGAATCATTAGCTGTTCATCGGCCAGCTTATCCAAGATCCCCTTTCAAAATATGGTTTATCTTCAAAACGCTTACGAGCGAGCTTACTAAAAGGTTCGCGACATTATGTGTCATTATAACCACTCTATTTACGTTGTTGGAAGCAGTTTAATTCTGAGCACAACCTGGACTATACCTTTTCCAAAATTGAAAGCAAAGCAGTAAGTAAAGGTTCTTGACACGGCTGTAAATGTAACGTACTATTTGTACTATATACATAGTACGAACTCAGGAGAAATTACAGCAATGCTCTATAGAGAATGGTTTAGCCTTCGCTTTAAGTTACTTGCCTGGCTGGCAATTTATGGTGGCTGGGCTGTTCTTTTTCTAATCGAAAATGTCTGGTTTACTCCCTGGAGAACAAGATTCTACTTTCAAGACCAAAACGGCCACCAAATCTACCAGAGTCTCTTTGACCAGTGGCTGTCAAATATTGCTATGATTACCCCGGTTCTGGCACTACTGGGTGGGGTGGATTTGTTCAGCGAGGAGAAAAGCAAACAAACCATCAGTTTTCTTTTGACCCATCCTATCAGTCGGGTCCGTATTTACTCACTTAAATTATTACTTACCGGCGGGGTACTGGTAAGTGTAATAAGCTTGACCAGCCTTATAGTCTTGATTGGGGACCGTATACCAAAAAGTGTATATAACTCACAGTTTACTCTTGACGCTTGCCAACCTTTTGAAGAATGTTTCAGTCTAGGCTTGAGCCAGCCGATAGATTTGTTACCGGCTCTGACAGGTATTTTACTGATACTTCTTATTGCAGCGCTGGTAATTTTTACTGCTGGAGTCATGTCAATCTACTGCCATAGTATTCTTAAGACTGGTATTGCTGCGGCCCCCGTTTTATTTCTTTGCTACACATTACTATATGGCGGTGGGAGGCTAGTAGTTTACAACAGTGATGGAATGCTTGGAATAGCCACCGGCCAAATCTTTACTCCCTGGTTTATAGTTGCCGATATAAATTTGTTATTAGCGTGGTCAGTTTTGTTGGTAGCTTGCTGCACAGGGGTATTCATTATTG
>JAYSYV010000742.1:0-4759 GCA_043727245.1 Chloroflexota bacterium
GGTCGCAAAAATTTAGCCGGTAGCCACGCCCGGTCACGCCTATCCAACAATTGCGTCAGGCTGTCGCTGACCCGCTTGACGATTTCAGCTTCGCTGGACGCTACTTTCAAAGTAAGCTCGACCTCATCGAGAAAACCATTCAATAAGTCCACGTCTTTGTGAATTTTTACTAACATTGGAGCCACCTTTGTTACCCCCAGAACCTGATTAACTTGATTGTGATTGTTAACAAAACTTATTTTGAACTTGCTAAACCTGTATTCATTGTAAACTACTTTTGTCAACAATACCAGTGACATATCTAACACTTATGCAAAAAGGATAATTGATAACTAAAGAGCTTAAAGGGTTGTGCTATAATTAGCCCTACGTTTTCAGAAAAATCATCTTAACAAAGCCACGTAATTAGAAATGGAGCCAGGGTGGAAAGTCTTCCATTGGTGCTGTATACCAGTTTAATTGAAGTGGTCGTCGGCACGTTTGCCGTTTTAATGCTGACCGACTTCCGGGGCGAAATGGGGCGAGGTTTTCTTGCCAGTGTGGGCCTGACAATCCTGGTTGTGGCAGTTTGCGCCCGGTTGAGCCTGAGTGGGATTGATTTCAGCCGGGGCCAGCAGCTTTACCCCGGCATTGACCTGGCCTGGAACGGTTTCCAGGATATCTGGTTGACTATCACCCTGGTTTTGCTGGTCGTCTATAACCTGATGGTCGGGCTGGGAACCGATAAAGCTCGCCGGATTTGCGGCCTGGTGGCCCTGTTCGCGGCTTGCGTTACCCTGTTTGCAGTCGCCATGCTCTACCGGGGGGATTACCTGGGCGGATTTATCGCGCCATTTAGTTTCTTCCTGGGGGCGGCTTCGGTCGGAACGGTGCTGACCGGGATGCTCCTGGGCCACTGGTATCTGGTAACGCCAAGCCTGACTGTCGCTCCGCTGGCTCGCATAAACAAGTTGTTTTTCTATGCATTGCTCGGTCAGGCTTTGCTGGTAATAATCAACGCCGGTCCCTGGGTCAGCAATTCGTTGGCCGTAAGCGAGAAGTGGGCCGTTTTCTTCTGGTTGCGAGTGCTGGTCGGCATTGCCTTTCCGCTGGTGCTATCCTATGCAACTATGCAGACCTGCAAGCTAAAAGCCCACATGTCCTCAACCGGGTTTCTTTACGTGGCCCTGGGGGGAGTGCTGGCCGGTGAAATCGTTTCAAGGGTAATTCTGTTCCAGACCTACGTGCCTCTTTAGCAAAATTGATTTTCAGTTGGTTTTATGCTATATTTAAATTGCAAAATAAAATATAGTGTGTGATGCTCATCAAGAGAGGTGGAGGGACTGGCCCTATGAAGCCCGGCAACCGCGTTATGGCGGTGCCAATTCCGACAGGCAGCTAATTCGTTAGGATTATCCGCCTGAGAGATGAGAGGAATTAGTTCTAAACTCAGATTGATGTGCGCGGGTAGGTTTATAAAGAGGGATATTTCCCTCAACCTTTTCAGCAGCAGGCAATCTTTTTTTTGTCCCTAAACCAGAGCGAAAACTTAAAAGTCAGGAACATTTACATCTTTGGCTATGCAAGATTTGACCGTCGAAATTAACCCTAATCCGCTTGACCAGGCCGGGTCTGGCCCCTTCAATACATTGGAATGGCAGCCGAGCGGCGAACAACCCGAAGCTCTGCTGCTGCTCGACCAGCTTTTGCTGCCGCATAAAATTGTGATGGTGTCCTGCCCGGATTACCAGGCGGTTGGCCGGGCTATCAGCACCATGCAGATACGGGGCGCACCGGCCCTGGGTGTGGCCGGAGCTTACGGCATGGCTCTGGCGGCTCGCCGTTCGGCAGCCACTCAACCTTCTGAATTACTGACCGACCTGGCCGTGGCCGGTAAGCATCTCTTTGAAACTCGCCCGACTGCGGTTAACCTGGGCTGGGCCATTACCCGCAGTCAGCAACTGGCCGTTCGGTTGGTTCAGGAAGGCCGGGACGTAGCCGCGATTAGGGCTGAACTACTGGCCCTGGCCGTCCAAATTCATGAAGATGATATAAAAATTAACCGCCGCATGGGCGCTTTCGGAGCTGAACTGGTCCCGGATGGCGGACATGTTCTGACCCACTGCAACAGCGGGGCGCTGGCAACCGCCGGGTTTGGTACGGCCCTGGGAGTTATTCGCGCCGCCCACGAAGCCGGGAAAAAAATCCATGTCTGGGTAGACGAAACGCGCCCTTATTTGCAGGGAGCGCGTTTGACAGCCTGGGAACTGCAACAACTAAATATCCCCTACACCCTGATTACCGACAGCATGGCCGGTCATTTCATGCAGCGGGGCCAGGTTCAGTTTGTTATCACCGGGGCCGACCGGATTGCCGCTAACGGCGATACCGCCAACAAAATCGGCACTTATAGCCTGGGTGTCCTGGCTCACGCCCACGATATTCCTTTCTACATTGCCGCGCCGCTTTCCACGATTGACCTCAGTATCCCGGACGGTTCGCACATCCCGATTGAAGAACGCAGCACCGACGAAGTTACTACGATTGGCGGAATTCGCATGGCTCCCGAAGGGGCCAGGGCGGCTCATCCGGCTTTTGATATGACCCCGGCCCGTTATATCCACGGAATTATTACCGAACGCGGAATTGCTCGTCCGCCTTTTACCAGCAGTATCAAGGCTTTATTTGAGGAGGCATAATGTCTATTCTTGTTTCGGGGTCGCTGGCTTACGACCATATTATGGATTTCCAGGGTCATTTCAAAGACCATATTCTGCCTGAGAAAGTCCACATCTTGAACGTCTCGTTCCTGGTAAATTCTTTACGCAAACTGCGCGGAGGTTGCGCGGCTAATATCGCCTATAGCCTGGCCTTGTTAGAGGAAAAGCCTTTAATTGTCGGCACGGTCGGGCATGACTTCGAGGATTACCGGCGCTGGCTGGCTGAGGCTGGAGTTGATACCAGCGCCATCAAGATAATCCCGGAGGAATTTACCGCTTCCTGCTTTATCACCACCGATAAAGCCAGCAACCAGATTACCGGTTTCTATCCCGGCGCGATGAATTACGCTCACGACCTGCACATTTGCGACTATAATCCGGCCCAGGTTCAGATGGCGATTATTGCACCGAATGACCCGGTTGCGATGGTTTCACACGTCAAAGAATGCCAGGAACTGGGCGTGCCTTACCTTTACGACCCCGGCCAGCAGGTTATCTTCCTGGAAGGCGAGGTGATGGTAGATTCTATTCGTGGCTCCAGGGCGGTTATCGGCAATGATTACGAACTGGGTATCATCGAGAAGAAGACTGGTTATAAACCGGAAGATTTGCTGCAATTTACTGACATGGTTATTGTCACTAAAGGCGAATTTGGTTCGACCCTATTTACTCGCGAGCGGACGTTGGATGTCCCGGTCGCCCGGGAAAAAGCGATTATAGACCCGACAGGCGGCGGTGATGCCTACCGGGCCGGTATCATCAAGGGGCTGCTAAACGGCTACAGCCTGGAGCAGATGGGCCGGGTTGCCGCGCTGGCCGCGACTTATTGCATAGAGCAGTATGGCACGCAAAGTCATAGTTATACCCCGGCTGAATTTGCGGTGCGTTACGCCGAAAACTTCCAGGATGTACCGCTGCCGGAAGCGAGCGCGGTCGGTGTCGCCCAGGCTTAAAGCCGCTATCCTTGAAGCTGTAAGGTTGCATTGGGGAGAAGCAACAAATGCTCTCTCCGGTACGTTGCTAGTGAAGTGGTCTGAAGGCCGCAACTGATTAATGTGAGAGCAAAGTTATCTCGCTATAAATAAAGGAGTCCTCAAGCATAATGACCCAAATTTCTGACAAAAAAGGCTATGATGTGAAAGACCTGGGCCTGGCTGCCAAAGGCCGCGACCGCATCGAATGGGCTGCTATCGAAATGCCTGTTCTCGGTCAGATCCGGGACCGCTTCGCCAGGGAAAAACCCCTGGCCGGACAGCGTGTAGGAGCCTGCCTGCATATTACCACCGAAACCGCTAACCTGCTCCTGGCCCTGAAAGCCGGTGGTGCTGATGTAACTGCTTGCGCTTCCAATCCGCTCTCGACTCAGGATGATGTTGCTGCCGCTCTGGTCGAGGCCGGTATCCCGACTTACGCTATCAAGGGCGAAGACAACGAAACCTACTACCGCCACCTGGATGCTGTGCTGGATACCGCGCCCAACCAGACCATGGACGATGGCTGCGACCTTGTTTCGCGCCTGCACTTGCAGCGTCCCGAACTCATTCAGAATATGATTGGCGGCACTGAAGAAACCACTACCGGCGTTATTCGCTTGAAAGCCATGGAAAAAGACAACGCCCTGAAATTTCCGATTGTAGCCGTCAACGAAGCCGACACCAAGCACATGTTCGATAACCGCTACGGAACCGGCCAGTCTACTCTGGACGGCCTCTTGCGGGCGACCAACGTTTTGATAGCGGGTAAGGTCTTTGTGGTCGGTGGTTACGGCTGGTGCGGTCGTGGCCTCGCTACACGGGCGCGTGGTATGGGCGCACAGGTCGTTGTTACTGAGATTGACCCCATTCGCGCCCTCGAAGCGGTAATGGATGGTTTCCAGGTAATGACTATGGAAGAAGCTGCCCCGATAGCCGATATTGTTATCACTGTCACCGGCAACCTGAACGTGGTAGACCGCCAGATACGCAAGTTGAAAGATGGCGCTTTGCTCGGCAATAGCGGCCACTTTAACGATGAAATCAATATTGCCTTCCTGGACGAACTGACGGAGAGCCGTCGCCGGG